>JBDSND010000070.1:0-17064 GCA_039915505.1 Casimicrobiaceae bacterium | reverse complement strand
GTCCGACGTCCGGGAATACGCCCAGCGATACACGCTTCTCGGCGCCGGCAATGCGGTACTTCAGTCGCCACCACTTGCCGCCACTCGGCGCTACCTCTAGATACATCCCCGCGCCGTCGGTAATGCGATACGGCCGGGTCTGTGGCTTAGCGTTGCGGATTGCGCGGTCGGTCAGCGGCATGGGGGCAACTCCAGCGTGGGGGCAACTGTCTGCCCCCAATGTTGCCCCCAGTTGCCCCCGGATGTCAGCACCGCTTATCGGTCCGCTTTGGAACAATCCGGATCCGCTACAGAGTGAAAACGCCGAATCGAGAGGATGTCACGGGATTATGCTGGACCTGGATCTGGCGGAGAGGGCGGGATTCGAACCCGCGTTAGGGTATTACCCTAAACACGCTTTCCAGGCGTGCGACTTAAACCGCTCATCCACCTCTCCGAAGCCCGGCATTTTACCTTAGGCTAGGGATTTGCCCGCGACCCCGGCGCGACTGAATCTTCCGCGTAGCGAAAGGCTCCAACCCACCTCAATCCAGGAGATCCCGATGGCAGCGACCAACCCTCTTTCATTGCACGGCCAGACGGCGCTCGTCACCGGTGGCAGCAGCGGCATTGGCGCGGCCATTGCCCTTGCGCTGGGCGCGGCGGGGGCCCGCGTGGGCGTGAACTACCGATCCGAGCGGGGTAGTGGCGAAGCGATCGCCACGCGCATCCGGGAGTCGGGCGGCGAGGCCGTCGTCATCGGGGCGGACGTGGCGGAGGAAGCCGATATCTTGCGCATGTTTGACGAACTTACCGGCGCCTTCGGTCGAATTGACATTCTGGTCGCCAATGCCGGCCTCCAACGCGACGCCAACGTCGCGGACATGTCCCTCAAGGACTGGTCGCGGGTGATCGACGTCAACCTCACCGGTCAGTTCCTGTGCATGCGCGAGGCGATCCGGCGTTTCCGGGCGCAGGCGCCGCTGGAACACATTCGTGCGCGCGGCCGGATCGTCTGCATGAGCTCGGTCCACGAAGTGATTCCCTGGGCCGGCCACGTCAATTACGCCGCGTCCAAGGGTGGGGTGATGTTGCTGATGAAGAGCATCGCCCAGGAAGTCGCACCCGAGCGCATCCGGGTCAATTCGATCGCGCCCGGCGCGATCCGCACCCCGATCAACCGCGACGCCTGGTCGACCCCCGATGCCGAGAAGAAACTGGTGAAGCTGATCCCCTACGGCCGGGTTGGCGAGCCGGAGGACATCGCCCAGACCGCGCTGTGGCTGGTCTCGGACCTCGCCGACTATATAACCGGCGCGACGCTGTTCGTCGATGGCGGGATGACGCTCTATCCGGGGTTCGAGGACAACGGCTAGCGAGTCCTCGACAGGCGGATCACACCGCCGCCACGCCGACCGCTGCGGTCCCAGGCGCCGCGTCTCTCAGGCACGCCCATCCCCGGCACGCTCTGGAATCGGCCCTAGCCCTTCACCGCACCCGCGGTGATCGCCTCGACGAGATGCCGTTCCAAGAACGCGAATAGCACCATGACCGGCACGGCCGCGACGACCGCGGCCGCCATCAGCTCGTTCCACTGCACCCGGTACTCGCCGACCATGTTGGCGATGCCGACCGACAGCACGAACATCGACGAATCGCTGGTCAATACCAGCGCCCAGACGTACGAGTTCCAGGCGATCAGGAACGTGAACAGGGCAACGGCGACGAGTCCGGGTCGCGCCAGGGGCAGGATGACCTTGCGGAAGGTCTGCAGGATCGTCGCGCCATCCATCGTCGCTGCCTCGTCGATCTCGCGCGGGATCGATCGGAAGAATCCGATGAGCATCCAGACCGAGAACGGCAGCGCGAAGCTCGAGTAGGCGATGATCAGGGCGAGATAGGTGTCGAGGAGACCGAGGTCGGACATCAGCCGGAAGTAAGGGATGATGAGCAGCGTCTCCGGCAGCATCTTGGTGAACAGCAGGAACATCACGAATGGCGTCGCGCCACGGGGAAAGAAGCGCGTGATGCCGTACGCGCAGAGCGCCGACAGGCCAACCGACAGCACGGTCGAGCCGAGCGCCACGATCAGCGAGTTGAGGAAGTAGCGTGCCACGGGCCGGGTGGCGAAGATCGTCGCATAGGCATCGAGCGACCAGTGCGCCGAGATGAACGTCGGGGGCGAGGCGAAGACTTCCGCGGCCGGCTTGAACGAGGTGTTGAGCATCCAGTAGAACGGGAACAGGGTCACGGCCAGGGCGGCGAGCACGACCAGCCAGAGCAGCGTCGACGTTGCGGGAGACGGCCGCCGGGTCATGCCGCGGTCTCGGGTCGGTCCGGGCGCGTGATCCGGACATAGAGGATCGCGAAGGCGAGCACGATGGCGAGCAGGATGACGCCAATCGCGGCCGCCTCGCCAAAGCGATTGGCGCGGAACGCGGTGTTGTAGAGCAGGACGGGCAGCACTTCGGTGCCGCCCGCCGGCCCGCCGCCGGTCATCACTCCGATGATGTCGTAGTGCCGGACCGTGTTGATGATGTCGAGGGTCGAGGCGACGACGACGAGGTAGCGCAGGTTCGGCCAGGTCACGTAGCGGAACTGCTGCAGGCGGTTGGCGCCGTCGATCTCGGCGGCTTCGTACTGCTCCGCGGGAATTGTCTGCAGCCCGGCCAGCATCAGCAGCATGACGAACGGCACGCCCCGCCAGACATCGACTGCGATGACCGAGGCGAGCGCGCTGCCCGGCTCGCCGAGCCAGCTCATCGGCGAATGGACGATGCCGGCCACCTCCAGCAGGTGGTTGACCACGCCGAACTGCGGCTCGAGCAGCCACAACCAGATCGTCGCGCCCACCGCGGGCGCTACCATCCACGGCGTCAGGAACAGGATGCGCAGCGTCGTCCGCGCGAAGCGCAGTCGTTGCAGCAGGAGCGCGAGCCCGATGCCGATCACCATGTGCAGGGCGACGCAGCAACCGGTGAAGACGATCGAGATCCAGAGCGAGTGCCAGAACGACTCGTCGCCGAGCACCCGCACATAGTTCGCTACGCCGACGAAGGTCGACGTCAGGCCGCGGGTGCGATGCAGGCTGGTCCAGAATGCGTGTCCCAGCGGGAAGACGATGACCGCGCAGAGGAACACGAACACCGGCGCGACGAACGCGAGTCCGGCCACGCGGCGCCGATGCCAGAACGGCGCACGCTTGCCGGATGAAGCGGCCCGCAACGCGAGGTCATGTGGCATGGCGGGGGGCGACCGGTGAGTAGTGAGTGGTGAGCGGTGCCGCGAAGGGAGTGGATGAGCGCGCGCGTCCCGCCGCTTTAGGCACGGCAAAGGCAACCGCCATCGCCATTGCCATCGTCCTCACCCTCGCCCTGGAAGCAGCGCCAGTCCTTTCCTCTAACCCATCGGGTCAGATATCGCGCAGCTTCTTGGTCAGCTTTGCATCGAGCTCGCGGAAGATCTGGTCGGTCTTGTCCGGCGCGAGCAGCGCCCTCTGCACGGCGTCGACGACGTCGTTTGCGGCGATGTCCGCCCATACCGGCGACGGCAGGGGATAGCTCCGGGCATTGGTGCCGATCTGCACGAACTTGGCCAGCATCGGATCGGCCTTTACTGCGGGATCGTCGGCGAGGTCGTTGCGCAATGGCATCCAGTTCGCCACCTTCGCGCGCTGGATCGACCACTTCTTGCCGGCATCGAACTTGATGAACTTCCAGGCCGCCTCAGGATGCTCGCAGGAATGCGAGATCGACGACGCGGTCATGGTCGAGAGGGTCGGCGCGTTCGGCACGTTGGCGGGGATCGAGGCGACGAACATGTTGCCTTTCATTGCCGCATTGTCGCCGACGACCTTCGCCACCGCCCAGTAGGCGTTGCGCATGGTCGCGATCTTGCCTTGCGCGAACATGTTGGTCTGCTCGAGGTAATTGGTCGTCGTCGGCGATGGCGCGGCAAGACCTTCGGCGGCGAGCCCGAGGTAGGCCTTGATCGCCGCGAGGCTCTTCGGGTTCTTGGCGAAGGTCGCCTCGGTCATGTCGGCATTGAAGGCCTCGCCACCGTTGGCCCAAATCCACGTCAGCAGCACGCGCGTGGTCGTATCGGTCTTGCCGCCCAACACCGCGGTCGCCCATTGCTTGTCGCCCGTGAGCTTCTTCGCCCAGGCCTTGTACTCGTCGAAGTTCTTCGGCGGCTTGTCGGGATCGAGACCGGCCCTGGTCACCATGTCGCGGTTGTAGACCTCGGCGTAAGTCCCGCCCCAGATCGGCAGGCCGTACAGCTTCTTGTCCCACTTGGCGGCGGAGAGCATTTTGTCGCTCCACGCCTTGCGGAATTCAGGTGACTCGGCATTCCAGTACTTGTCGAGCGGCAGCAGGTAGCCGTTGTAGGCTGCGGTGGTGAGATCGACCGACACGATGCACGGCGCCCGGCGCGCCTGGGCAGCGGCGACAAACTTGGTCCAGTGGTCCTTGCGCGCCACCAGCACCGGCTCGACCTTGATGCCCGGATTGGCGGCCTCGAACTCGGCGATGGTCGCTTTCCACACCGGCTCGTACTGCGATTCGGTCAGGTTCGCGGTCTGCCAATGCAGCACGACCGGCTTCGGCTGGGCGTGCGCGGTCACGCTGACCATCACGGTGATCGCGGTAATCACCGCGGCGGCAAGGATGGGGCTGGTGGTGGGGATGAAGGTGGGTCGGCGCATGGTTCCTCCTGTGCGTTCGCGGCGCGGCGCGCCGTCCGGGTAGGTCATCGATACAGCGCCTCGCCGCGTTCGGTGCGCGGCTGCGGGCGATACGGATACTGCTGCAGGAATTCGAGGTTGGGCTCGATGCCCAGGCCCGGTCCCTCGGGCAACAGGAAGGCGCCACGCTCGAAGCGGATCGGACGATCGCTCGCCCGGTCGCGCAATTCGCGCTGCGGCTCCATCTGCTCGAGGATGAAAAAGTTCGGCACGGCCGCGGCGAGATGCATCGCGGCGGCGGTACAGAGCGGCCCGCCCGGATTGTGGGGCGCGACCGGGACGTACCAGGTGTCGGCGAGCGCGGCAATCTTGCGCACCTCGGTCAGCCCACCGCCGTGCATGAGGTCGGGCTGGACGATGCGGCAACCCGCATTCTCGAGTATCTCGCGATATTCGAAACGCGACAGCAGGCGCTCGCCGGTCGCGATCGGCGTCGTGATGTCCCGCTGCAGCTGCGCCATCGCCTTGGCATTCTCGAAGGGGATCGGCTCCTCGAACCAGCCGGGGCGGAAGGGCGCGAGGGCCCGATCAACGAGCACCGCGGTGCGCGGCGAGAGCAATTCACTGCACTCGATGAAGATCTCGCAATCCGGACCGGCACCGTCGCGCGCCGCCTCGATCAATGCCGCGGCCTTGCGGATCTCGGCGGCCTCGTTCGTATGCAGCCCCTCAAAGCCGAACGGCCGGCACTTGAACGCGGAGAAGCCGCGCCGCACCGCCTCGCGTGCGGCATCGTGCGCCTTCTGTGGGGTATCGGCACCCTGCAGCCAATGGCTGGCATAGCCGCGCAGCTCGGTGCGCAGGGCGCCGCCGAGCAGCCGCGCGACGGGTACTCCGAGCCGCTTGCCCTCGAGGTCCCAGAGGGCAATGTCGAGTGCTGAAAGCGCGGTCTGAAAGACGGCGCCGCCGCGCCAGCGCCAGGCGTTGTAAAGACGGTGCCAGTGCCGTTCGGGCCCCGCCGGGTCCTGCCCGATGAGGTGCGGGGCGTATTCGCGGATCGCGGTCTCGACCGACTCCAGCGCGCCATGCAGCGAGCCCTCGCCCCAGCCGGACAGCCCCTCATCGGTGTCGATGCGCACGAAGAGCCAGTTGCACCAGTCGACCCAGAACTTGAACGTCTCGATGCGGGTGATGCGCATGGGGGTCCGTAGCGGCGGCAGGCTTGGATTAGAACGGCGTCGGATGGAATCGGTGGCGGTTCAAAACAGCCGTGAATGGAAACGTCGGATTGAAACGTTTCAACGGATGCACGATACTCCGCTCCATGGTCCACCGCAAGCAGGCCGTGCCGCCCAGCCCGACCGCTCCCAACCACGGCGCCCGCGTACCCAGCGCGGCGGCAGGCAGGCCCCCGACGATTGAAGACGTCGCCCGCGAGGCGGACGTATCCGTCGGCACGGTGTCCAACGTGCTGAACATCCGGGGCAACGTCGCCGCGGCGCGTATTACGCGCGTGCAGGCAGCGATCGAGCGCCTGGGGTATGTGCCCAACGGCGTTGCGCAGAGCCTGCGGCGCCAGCGCTCGCGAGTGGTCGGGCTGTGCGCTCCGCTCACCACCAGTGCGTACTTCGCGGCGCTCCTCGAGGCGTTCGAGGACATTGCCGCCGCGCAGGGCTACGAAGTGATGCACGTGCTGTCGCGGCAGGATCCCGCGCTCGAGCTGCGCCGCATCCGCGCCCTACTCGCCCGCAAGGTCGACGGCCTCGTGGTCATACCGACGGCCGCGCCGGCCGCCGCCTTCGACGCCATCGTCCAGTCGCACGTGCCGGCGGTGGTGGTCGACCGGCTATCGCGGGACGAACGTTTCGACTACGTGACGGTCGACGATTACGGCGCAATGCGCGCGGCCGCCAATGCACTCCTCGCGATCGGCCATCGGCGGCTGTTGTACGTCGTGCGGTACCCGACACTGGTGACGACCCGTCGCCGCGTGGCCGCGTTTCGCGCGGCCATTCGCGCGGTGCCCGGCGCAACCGGGGAACTGGCCGTGCGGGAGCCCGACGACGCGGCCTTTGCAGCCTCGATCGGCGCGATCCTCGCGCGAACCGATCGGCCTACCGCCGCGATCGCCAGCAACAGCGCGCTGACGATCGCGCTGCTGCGGATCCTGCGCCGCGAGCGCGTCGCCATCCCGGGCGACCTGTCGCTGGTGTCCTTCGACGCGCCCGAGTGGGCGGACGTGCTCGAGTCGCCACTGGCGGTGGTGCGGCCACCCGTCGACGCCATCGCGCGCACCGCATGGGAGCTCCTGCTGCTGCGGATGCACCAGGCATCGCTGCCGACCCGGCGAATCGAACTGCAGGCGACGCTCGAGCTCGCGGCCTCGGTCGCGCCGCCACCAACGGTGACGTGCAGCACGCGACTGGAGCGGCGGCTAGAGGCTGACGGTTAGTCTGGCGGATAGCGGCCGGGAGCTGGGCTCGAACGGGAAGTTCGTCGCGGCTGCCCTGTCGGCGCAATGCGATTCCGACGCAACGATGTCCATCGCAATCGACTCGGTTCGCGGCACCTCGCCGGTCGCTCCCCCACGTCTAAAAGTGCACCGAGCGGTGCTCGCCTTCCCGCGGCGGCGTGCGCGCGCCGCGAGGTTTCTCGACATTCGCTGCGGCGAGCTCCCCGCCGCGTAACGTTTCCATCGTTTTTTGGGGACCACCGTAGCCCTCGCAAGTCCATTCAACGAAAATTCAATTCGGGACGCTAAAGCAGCGCGGTCTGGCGCTGGTTCTCGGCGTCGACAACCGCCAGCGCGGTCATATTGACGATCCGCCGCACGGTAGCCGACGGCGTGAGGATATGCGCCGGCTTGGCGACCCCGAGCAGAATCGGCCCGAGCGTGACATTGGAGCTCGCCGCGACCTTCAGCATGTTGAAAGCAATGTTGGCCGCGTCTAGCGTGGGCATCAGGAGCAGGTTCGCCTCACCGCGCATGCGCGAGTCCGGGAAATGCGCTAGGCGGATTTTCTCCGAGAGCGCCGCGTCCCCGTGCATCTCGCCCTCGACCTCGAGATCCGGCTCGCGAGCACCGATCAGTGCCAGCGCATACTGCATCTTCCGCGCCTGGGGATGCGAACTCGAGCCGAAGCTCGAATGCGAGAGCAGCGCCACCTTGGGGGTGATGCCGAAGCGGCGGATCTCCTCGCTCGCGAGGCAGGCGATTTCGGCAATCTGCTCGGCGGTGGGATCCGAGTTGACGTACGTGTCGGCGATGAACACCGTGCGCGACGGCAACAGCACTGCATTCATGGCCGCGTAGGTCGCCGCGCCTCGCCGCATGCCGATCACGTTGTCGACAAATTCCAGGTGGGTGTGATACGCGCCGAAGGTGCCGCAGAGCATGCCGTCCGCATCCCCCATCTGGATCATCATCGCGCCGATTAGGGTGTGCCGGCGGCGCATCTCGATCTGCGCATACTGCTGCGACACCCCTTTACGCTGCATGAGGCGGTAATACTCCTGCCAGTAGGCGCGGTAGCGCGGGTCGTACTCGGGGTTGATGATCTCGAAGTCCACGCCGGGCTTGATCCGCAATCCATAGCGCGCGATGCGAGTCTCCAACACGGCCGGACGACCCACCAGGATCGGTTTGGCGAGCTTCTCGTCGACCACCACCTGCACCGCGCGCAGTACCCGCTCGTCCTCACCTTCCGCGAACACGATCCGCTTGGGCGCGCTCTTCGCGGCCGAGAAGATCGGCTTCATCAGCAGGCCGGAGTGATACACGTACTGGGTCAGGCGATCGCGATAGGCCTGGAAGTCCTCGATCGGGCGGGTCGCGACGCCCGAGTCCATCGCCGCCTTGGCTACTGCCGGAGCCATGGTGACGATGAGGCGCGGATCGAAGGGCTTGGGGATCAGGTAGTCGGGGCCGAAGCGCACGTCCTCGAGGCCGTAGGCCTGCGCGACGATGTCCGACTGCTCCGCCATGGCGAGGTCGGCGAGCGCCTGCACTGCGGCGATCTTCATGGGCTCGTTGATGCAGGTCGCGGCAACGTCGAGCGCCCCGCGGAAGATGAACGGGAACACCAGGACGTTGTTGACCTGGTTCGGATAGTCAGAGCGGCCGGTGGCAATGATGGCGTCCGGGCGGACCTCCTTGGCGAGCGCCGGCATGATCTCGGGCTCGGGGTTGGCCAACGCCAGGATCAGCGGCTGATCGGCCATCGTCGGCAGCCACTCGGGCTTAAGCACCCGTGCCGCGGAAAGCCCGAGGAACACGTCCGCGCCCGACAGGATGTCGGGCAGCATGCGCGCGGCAGTCGGCTTCGCGTAGCGCATCTTGTTCTCATCCATGAGTTCCTTGCGGCCCTCGTAGACGACCCCGGCGATGTCAGTCACCCAGATGTTGTCGATGGAGGCGCCGAGGCTCACCAGCAAATCCAGGCACGCCAGCGCCGCAGCACCTGCACCTGAGCAGACGATCTTGACGTCCTTGAGCTCCTTGCCCACCACCCGCAGGCCATTGACGATGGCCGCCCCCACCACGATGGCGGTGCCGTGCTGGTCGTCGTGGAACACCGGGATCTTCATCCGCTCGCGGAGCTTCTTCTCCACATAGAAGCACTCCGGCGCCTTGATGTCCTCAAGATTGATGCCGCCGAAGGTGGGCTCGAGGGCCGCGATGATATCGACCAGGCGGTCGGGATCGCGCTCGTCGAGCTCAATGTCGAAGCAGTCGATGCCGGCGAATTTCTTGAAGAGCACCGCCTTGCCTTCCATGACGGGCTTGGCGGCGAGCGGACCGATCGATCCCAATCCCAGCACGGCGGTGCCGTTGGTGACCACCCCGATCAGGTTGCCGCGCGCAGTGAGGTTTCGCGCCTCGGCGGGATCGCGCACGATCTCGTCGCACGCGGCCGCGACTCCTGGCGAGTAAGCGAGCGCGAGATCGCGCTGATTGACGAGCTGCTTGGTCGGCGCGATCGAGATCTTGCCGGGCGGCGAAGCACGATGGTACTCGAGCGAGGCTTCGCGGATTTCGTTGTCGGCCATGATGGTCTCCTCCGTCCGGCTGGTCTTTGCCGGATCATAGCAATCCCCCCTGCGCGCCCCGCGACGGTGTCGTGGCCGCGTGTTCGACCGCGCCCCCACCCGCGAAGATCGAGGTTCCTGCGCGCCGCCGCTGCAACGGGAGTGCCGTCACCGCGAAGGGCAATTGCCACCGCGAAGGACATGCGAGTGCCGGCGCGACCCGCCGTCCAGGGCGCCCGGGTGCCGCCAGCTATAATTCGGGTGGGGTCGGGGTTCGCGGGGTTCGACGAATCACGCCCGCGACCCTATCCCGTCGATCCGCCTGAGGCCCCTGTCGGCCACTTTCAACTCACGAATGCTCGAAGCGCATCAACTCGCCATGCGCCGTGGCGCTACCCGCCTGTTCACCGGCCTGTCGTTCCGGGTCGCACCGGGCGAAGTCTTGATGATCACCGGCGCCAATGGCACGGGCAAGACCACGCTGCTGCGCATGCTGGCGGGACTCACAACGCCTGCCGCGGGCACGATGACGTGGCAGGGACGCACGCTGCGTCCGTTCGATCCGGCCCTGCGTGCCATCGCGGCATTCGTCGGCCACCAACCGGCGCTGAAGGACGAGCTCACGGCCCGGGAAAACCTGGCCGCGCTGACACGCCTCGCCGGCGAGCCGGTGACGCCACAAGCGCTCGATGCCGCGCTCGACCGCGTCGAGCTCACCAGGCAACGCAACCTTCCCGCGCGGGTGCTCTCCCAGGGGCAGCGCCGGCGCATCGGCCTGGCGCGACTGTCCCTGGTCCGTCGGCTGGTGTGGCTGCTGGACGAACCGCTCACCGCGCTCGACCCCGCGGGGATGGGCCTCGTGGCGCAACTCATCGGCGATCACGCGCGCGACGGCGGCATGGCCATCGCCGCGACCCACGCCGCCCTCGATCTGCCGGCGGGGCCGACCCGAACGCTGGCGCTAACGTGAGCACCGCAGGGCCGTCCCAAGGCGCTCGCCCCCTCCTCGGGAGGGGGTTGGCGCAGCCCACGCTGAGGGTAAGCCTGGGGGAGTTTCGCCAATGAACCGGCTACCCGCGGAGGAATTTTTCGGCGAGGATGTCGCCACGCGGATCGAGGAGGCGAGTCTCAATGCCCTGCAGACGCAGAGCCAGGTCTTCTACGACGGCTGGCTCCTGCGGCTCTCGCCGGGGAGCGCCAAGCGGGCTCGGAGTGTCAGCGCCCATTTCGGATCCACGCTTGCGCTTGAGCACAAGATTGCCTATTGCGAACGGCTTTACGCCCGGCGGGCACTGCCGATGCTGTTCCGGATCACGCCGTTCGTCCGCCCCGCCGACTTGGAGAAAGTGCTCATCGCCCGCGGCTACGTCGTCTTCGACAACACCCTGGTGCAGGTGATGGCGCTCGACCGGCCGCCGGACCTTCCGCCGTTGCCGGACAACGTGCAGGTGCGGACTGTCGATGCGGCAAGCTTTGCCGAGATCGCCGCGCTGCTGCGCGGCTCGGATACGGTACAGCGCGACGCGCACCTCGAGCGCCTCGCCCACTCCCCGCTCGAATCGCGTTTCGTCGTGGTCGAGGCGGATGGCGAGCGGGTCGCAACGGCACAACTCGCGGCCGATGACGACGTAGCCGGGCTGTTCGACGTGATCACCGCCGAGCACGCCCGGGGCCGTGGCTACGCGACTGCGGCGGTGGGCCGGCTGCTGGTGTGGGCCTGGGAGCATGCCATGCGCATCGCCTACTTGCAGGTCACTGCGACCAACATGCCGGCGGTCGCGATCTATCGCCGGTTCGGCTTCGCGAGTCTCTACTCGTATCATTACTGCGCGCGACCGCACGAGGTCGAGCACCGCATGCACCCGTGACTCTCATCGATCCCCAGGTCCTCCCGGTAGACGCCGCAGCGCATCTCGGCGCGCGTCTCGCCGCGCGCGGCTGGAGCGCCAGTACAGCCGAATCGTGCACCGGTGGCCTGGTCGCCGCGACGCTCACGGCGGTACCCGGGAGCTCGGCCTGGTTCGAGCGGGGCTTCGTCACGTATTCAAACGCCTCCAAGGAGGAGATGCTCGGGGTGCCGCCGGCGCTCATCGCCGCCCATGGTGCGGTGAGCCAGGCGACTGCCGCGGCCATGGTCACGGGGGCGATCATCCGGAGCCGTGCCGAGGTGGCCGTCGCCGTCACCGGCGTCGCAGGGCCGGCCGGCGGCACGCCGGACAAGCCTGTGGGAACCGTTTGCTTTGCCTGGATCCGGCGCGAAGGCGCCCCGGTGGTCGCCACCCGCTATTTTCCCGGGGACCGCGCCGCCGTGCGCGCCGCGAGCGTGGCGGTCGCACTCGCGGGGCTTCTCGAGCTCACCGACGACGGCTAAGCGGGAAGAAGGCAGAAAGAGGGCGAGGGGCGGGTTTGCAACAACCACCCGGAAAAGCGAGCGCATCGGCCGTTTGGCCCATTCCATCGAACGATCGTTCTATGCCATAATTCTTCACATGACGGGCCAGTCCAGGATCCCGGGGTGTCTGAACCTGCAGCCAGAAGGTGCTGCCAGGCGGCGGCTCTGCTGCACCTACGGACGCCTAAACGCCCTGAACGCCCAGATCTATCCAGCTCACGACCGTATCACGGTCTCACCGCTCTAGGAATTCCATGGACGACAACAAAGGCAAGGCGCTCGCCGCCGCACTGCAACAGATCGAGAAGCAATTTGGCAAGGGCTCCATCATGCGCATGGGCGAGTCCCAGGTGCAAAACGATCTGCAGGTGGTATCGACGGGCTCGCTCGGGCTCGATATCGCCCTCGGCGTCGGCGGGCTTCCCCGCGGCCGCGTGGTCGAGATCTACGGGCCGGAATCGTCCGGCAAGACGACGTTGTGCCTGCAGGTGGTCGCGCAGGTCCAGAAAGCCGGGGGGACGGCGGCCTACATCGACGCCGAGAACGCGCTCGATCCGGTCTACGCCGGCAAGCTTGGCGTCGAGGTCGGCGAACTTTTGATCTCCCAGCCCGATACCGGCGAGCAGGGCCTCGAGATCGCCGACATGCTGGTGCGTTCCGGCGGAGTTGACATCATCGTCATTGACTCGGTCGCCGCGCTCGTGCCAAAGGCAGAAATAGAAGGCGAGATGGGCGACCAGCTCCCCGGCCTGCAGGCCCGCCTGATGAGTCAGGCGTTGCGCAAGCTCACGGCCAACATCAAGCGGGCGAATACGCTGGTCATCTTCATCAACCAGATTCGGATGAAGATCGGCGTGATGTTCGGCAATCCCGAGACCACCACCGGCGGCAACGCCCTGAAGTTCTACGCGTCGGTCCGTCTGGACATCCGGCGGATCGGTGCGATCAAGAAAGCCGAGGAGGTCATCGGCAACGAAACCCGCGTCAAGGTGGTGAAAAACAAGGTCGCCCCGCCATTCCGCGAGGCCCTGTTCGACATCCTCTACGGCGAAGGCATCTCGCGGGAAGGCGAGATCCTCGAGCTCGGAGTCACCCACGACATCGTCGACAAGTCGGGCGCATGGTACGCCTACAACGGTGACAAGATCGGGCAGGGCAAGGACAACGCTCGCGAATACCTGCGCGAGCATCCGGAGACTGCGCACGAGATCGAATTGCGCATCCGCGAGACCGTTGGCGTGCCCGTGCCTGGCGCCTTGCGAGCGCGAGGCGAGCCCGCGCCGGCTCCGGCCTCCGCCTAGCCTCCCTCCTTTGCGCCTGCCGTTGGCGCAATCGGCTGGCGTGCGTACGCCGTCCGGAGTGCGCTCGGGGCTTGCTGCCATGACGCTCCTGGCGTTCAACCGGGTGAGGGATGGTGACGTTGACGCGACGGCGCGACTGCGGGGGGGAATGCGATGAACCGCCCGCCGCGGACCCTGAAGAGTCGGGCTATCGCCTACCTGGCGCGGAGAGAGTACGGGCGCGCCGAGTTGCGTGCGCGACTTCTCGGCGGATACCGGCGCGACGTCAGGCCGACACCCGCCGAGGTCGACGCGCTGCTCGACGAGCTTGTGGTGAGGGGTCTCCTTTCCAATGCCCGCTATGCCCAGGCGATGGTCAACCGCAAGCAGGGCACCCATAGCCGACGCGCCATCGCCGGGACGTTGAAGGGCCAGGGCATTGGCGCGGAGACCATCGCCGCCGCGCTCGCCGAGGTGCCGGTCGACGACACCGAGGCCATGCGCGCGCTTTGGCAGCGTCGTTTCGGCGCGCCCCCTCGCGACGATCGGGAAAAGTCTCGCCAGGTCCGCTTCCTGCAAAGCCGTGGGTTTGCGCTGGCGGCGATCTTCCGGCTGCTGCGCGCGTTGGGTGCGCGCGGGGATGCATCCCCGGGACAGGAGGCCGACGACACCCAGACGTGACCCCATACCGATGAAGCGCGGGGCTACGCGTGGCGCGCGGGCGCATTCCCGCGTAAAATCAGTAGCTTTGCTCGGTTCGAGCCGCGCGCGTCGCGCCGCCGCCAAGAAACACTCGCCTCGCTGGGAAGCAACATGAAAGCCTCGGAGATCCGCACCAAGTTCCTCCATTTCTTTGCCGACAGAGGGCACACAGTTGTGCCGTCGTCCTCGCTCGTGCCGGCCAACGACCCCACGCTGCTGTTCGTGAACTCCGGAATGGTGCAGTTCAAGGAGGTGTTCCTGGGCGCCGAAAAGCGCCCGTACGACCGCGCAACATCGTCGCAACGGAGCGTGCGTGCCGGAGGCAAGCACAACGATCTCGAGAACGTCGGCTACACGGCGCGGCATCACACGTTTTTCGAGATGCTGGGCAACTTCAGTTTCGGCGACTATTTCAAGCGCGATGCGATTCGCTTCGCCTGGACGTTACTGACCGAGGTGTACAACCTCGCTCCGGACAAGCTCTGGACCACGGTCTATAGCGACGACGACGAGGCCTTCGACATCTGGACCAAGGAGATCGGCGTTCCCGAGGATCGCTGCATTCGCATCGGCGACAACAAGGGCGCCAAATACGCCAGCGACAACTTCTGGCAGATGGCGGATACCGGCCCGTGCGGGCCATGTTCGGAGATCTTCTACGACCATGGCCCAGACGTCTGGGGTGGCCCGCCCGGCTCAGTGGATGCCGAAGGAGACCGCTATATCGAGATCTGGAACCTCGTCTTCATGCAGTTCAACCGCGACGGCAAGGGGACGATGCATCCCCTGCCGAAGCCGTCGGTCGACACGGGCATGGGGCTCGAGCGTCTCGCTGCCGTGCTCCAGGGCGTGCACTCGAACTATGAGATCGACCTGTTCCAGGCGTTGATCCGCGCTGCCATGCGGGAGACAGGCGCCAGGGACCCGCAGAACCCGAGTTTGCGGGTCATTGCCGATCACATCCGTGCGTGCGCCTTCCTGGTCGTCGACGGCGTGATTCCAGGCAACGAAGGCCGCGGCTACGTGCTGCGCCGGATCATCCGCCGCGCCATCCGGCATGGTTACCAGCTCGGGCAAACGAAGCCGTTCTTCCATCGGCTGGTCGACGATCTCGATCGCACTATGGGCGATGCCTATCCGGAATTGCGGCGCGACAAGGCGCGGGTCGCCGAGGTCCTCGCGGCCGAGGAGGAGCGCTTCGGCGAAACCCTCGAGAACGGCATGAAGATGCTCGAGCACGCGTTGGGCAAGGGTGCCTCGACGCTCGATGGCGCGACCGCCTTCGCGCTCTACGACACCTTCGGCTTTCCCCTCGACCTCACCGCCGATATCTGTCGCGAGCGCAAGGTCGTCGTCGATCAGGAGGGCTTCGATCGCGCCATGGAAGCACAGCGCCAGCGGGCGCGTGCGGCGAGCCAGTTCAAGGTGGGAGGCAAGCTCGAATATGCGGGACAGAAGACCCGGTTTCGCGGCTACGACCTGCTTAGCCACGAATCGCGGGTGATCTCGCTCTACAAGGACGGCACGCCAGTCGATTCCCTCACGGGCGGCGAGCACGGGGTGGTGGTGCTCGAGGAAACCCCGTTCTATGCGGAATCCGGTGGCCAGGTCGGTGATCGCGGCGAGCTCTCGAAGGCAGGGGTTTGCCTGGCGCTGTTTCGCGTCGACGACACGCAGAAGATTCAGGCCGACGTGTTCGGCCACCACGGGGAATTGGTGCAGGGCGAGCTCCGCGTCGGCGACACGTTGGCAGCGCAGGTCGATCACGCGGCGCGGGCGCGCACCATGCGCAACCATTCGGCCACCCACCTCATGCACAAAGCACTGCGGGAGGTGCTGGGGGCGCATGTCCAGCAAAAGGGGTCACTCGTGGACCCCGACAAGACCCGTTTCGACTTCTCCCATAACGCCCCCGTCACCGACGAGCAGATCCGCAGGGTGGAAGCCATCGTCAATCGCGAGATCGTCGCCAACGAAGCCACCGACGCTCGCCTCATGGCCTATGACGCCGCCATCGAGCACGGCGCCATGGCACTGTTCGGCGAGAAGTATGGCGACGAGGTAAGGGTGCTTTCGATCGGCTCGTCTCGAGAACTCTGCGGGGGCACCCACGTCGCGCGCACCGGCGATATCGGCTTTTTCAAGATCGTGTCGGAGACCGGCGTGGCAGCAGGCATTCGTCGCGTCGAGGCTATCACCGGGGACCACGCCCTCGCGTGGGTGCAGGCGCAGGAAAGCATGCTCGCTGCCGCGGCTTCGGCGCTGAAGGCGCCCGTCGCGGAGATCGAGACACGGATCGCCCAGCTGATGGAGAGCGCGCGCGCTACCGAGCGCGAGCTTGCGCGGCTGAAGGGCCGAATCGCGGCGTCGCATGGGGACGATCTTGCGGGTGGTGCCACCGAGGTCAAAGGCGTCAAGGTGCTCGCGGTAGCGCTCGAGGGTGCCGATGTCAAGGCGCTGCGCGAGACGCTGGACCAGCTCAAAAACAAGCTCAAGCATGCGGCCATCGTGCTCGGCGCGGTCACCGAGGGGAAGGTCACGCTGATCGCCGGCGTGACACCTGAGCTCACTGACAAGGTGAAAGCGGGCGAGCTCGTCAACCACGTCGCGAGACAGGTCGGCGGCAAGGGCGGGGGACGGCCCGACATGGCGCAGGCAGGCGGCACGGATCCGGCGCAGCTCCCCGCGGCGCTCGCCAGCGTGCACGCATGGGTTGCGGAGCGACTCTGAAGCGCGTCGGTTGTCGGCCACAAGTGCCGGGAAATGGCCGAAATGGGTTGAGGTCGGTTGTGTAGTCGATTGTTTTATATCGTTATACGGTTTGGCACGCTGCTTGCCAACTGGCTGCCATGGACCGCAGCGAACTGTGCCGTACGTTTCGGGTGCTCTCGCACTACCTGGCCTTCTGGGCTGTCGCGGCTGGGGCCATCGCCGCATTCGCCGGTTACGAAATCGCGATGAGCCGTCAGCGCGCCGTCGAGGCGGCCATCGACGATCTC
>JBDSND010000068.1:0-6941 GCA_039915505.1 Casimicrobiaceae bacterium | reverse complement strand
ATGTCGAGCCGGTCTCGGACGAGAAGCTGATCCGAGAAGCGATCAATGGCATGGTACGCGGCCTCGACCCGCACTCGGACTTCCTGGATGCCGATGCCTTCAAGGAGTTGCAGGTCTCCACCCAGGGCAAGTTCGGTGGGCTCGGCATCGAAGTTGGCGTCGAGGACGGCGTGATCCGGGTGGTCTCGCCCATCGAGGACACCCCGGCCTTCCGGGCTGGCATCAAGACCGGCGACCTGATCGTCAAGATCGACGACGTCGCGACCCGCGGCCTCCCGCTCAACAAGGCGGTGGAGAAAATGCGCGGCAAGCCCGGCACGCCGGTGGTACTGACGGTCGTGCGCAAGGACGCCGATGCGCCGCTCAGCTTCACCCTGGTGCGCGAAGAGATCAACGTCAAGAGCGTCCGCTCCAAGACGCTCGAGCCTGGATACGGCTACATTCGCATCCGCAACTTCCAGGAGCGCACCGGCGAAGATCTCGCCAAAGCGCTGAAGGACATGTTCAAACCGGGTGAGATGAAGGGGCTCGTGCTCGACCTGCGCAGCGACCCGGGTGGCCTGCTCAACCAGGCAGTTGCCGTGTCGGCGGCCTTTTTGCCCAAGGACGCGCTCGTGGTCTACACCGATGGCCGGACGCCGGATGCGCACATGCGGCTGACCGCATCCCGCGAGAACTACACCCGGCGTGGCGACGACTACCTGCGTGACCTCCCGGCCGGCGCCAAGAAAGTGCCCATGGTGGTGTTGGTCGATGGTGGCACGGCATCGGCCTCGGAAATCGTGGCTGGCGCCCTGCAGGATCACAAGCGGGCGACGGTGCTCGGGGCCCAGACGTTTGGCAAAGGTTCGGTGCAGACCATCCTGCCGCTGTCCAATAGCGCCGGCCTGAAGCTCACCACGGCCCGCTATTTCACTCCGGCCGGCCGGTCGATCCAGGCCAAGGGCATCGAGCCCGACGTGTACGTCGACGACGGCCGCGACTCACCCAACCGGATCCGCGAGGCCAACCTCGAGCGCCATCTCGAGATCGGCAAGGGCGAGGTCAAGCTCGGTCCGCAGGACACCCGCGCCAAGTCGGATGCGACGCCGTTGGAGGGACCAGCCGACAAGGGCACCGCCATCCCGTCCAAGGATCCGCCCGCCTCGGATAAGCCCGTGCAGGCCACGCCGGTGAAGCCGTTCGAGTTCGGTGGCACCGAGGACTTCCAGCTGGCGCAGGCGATGAACCTGCTCAAGGGCCAGCCGGTCATCGCCTCGGTTAAGGCGCTCGCCGCCCAGGCGAAGCCGCAGTAACCCGCCGCGAAGCGACCGGGGGGGCCGGCCTGGAGCTGGCTTTCCCGGCCCCGCCTTCTGCGCCGGGCCGCACGACCAAGGCAAGCCGGCCGCTTTGCTATGCTCGGTTGATGGAAGACGCCGCTCTCCTCCGCTATAGCCGGCACGTGTTGCTCGACGAGCTCGGCATCGACGCCCAGGCCCGCTTTGCGGAGTCGCATGCGCTGGTCATCGGCGCGGGCGGACTGGGGGCACCGGCCGCGCAGTTCCTGGTGGCTGCTGGCGTCGGTACGGTCACCGTGTGCGATCCCGACACCGTCGACCTCACCAATCTGCAGCGACAGATCCTTTATGCGACGCCGGATGTCGGCCGGCCCAAGGTCGAGGCCGCGGCCGAGCGCCTGCGCGCTGTCAATCCCGAAATCACCGTTTCCCTGGTCCGCGAGCGGGTTGCGGGCGACACTCTTCGCGCGCTGGTCGCCGGTGCGGATGTCGTGCTGGATTGCTCCGACAACTTCGCCACCCGTCACGCCGTCAATGCGGCCTGCATCGCCGCGGCCCGACCCCTGGTGTCGGGTGCCGCGATCCGATTCGACGGGCAGGTCGCGGTGTTCGACACCCGCGATCCCAACATGCCGTGCTATCACTGCCTGTTCGGCGAAGGCGACGCGCTCGAGGAAACGCGCTGCGCGACCATGGGGGTGTTCGCGCCACTGGTCGGGATCATCGGCGCGACTCAGGCGGCAGAGGCCCTGAAGCTCCTCGCTGGCGCGGGCAAGAGCCTCGCAGGACGGCTATTGCTGCTCGATGCCTTGCAGATGCAATGGCGCGAGGTGCGCGTGCCACGCGATCCCGTGTGCCCCGCGTGTCGTTACCGGAGATGACCTCGATGCGCACCCGCCGTTCCGCCACGATCGCGATGATGATGCTGATCCTGTGGTCGTGGTGCTGGAGTCCAGTCGCGAGGGCTGCCGACGCCACGCTGTCGAAGGCGGAGTGGCTGGCTGTGCAGCAGGTGATCGGTCAGCAACTCGCGGCACTCAAGACGGGACGGGCGGAGGCGGCGTTCGGCTATGCCGCGCCGGGAATCCGCCAGCGCTTCGCCACGCCGACCGCATTTTTGGCGATGGTCGCGACGAGCTACGCAGAACTCATCGCGGCGCGCCATACCGAATTCCTGGAAGGGGCGGTGATCGAGGGCCAGGTGATCCAGCCGCTGCGACTCATCGCGCCGGACAACAAGGTCTCGGTCGCGCTCTACATCATGGAGCGCCAGCCCGACGGGGGCTGGCGGATCGCCGGCTGCGCCATCGCGCCGTCGCGGGTGCAGGCAGTCTGACCGCCCGCGCCATCGAGATCGTGGCAACTTGCCGCGGATCGAAAAAGGCTCAGCGCTCCCCGAAGAGGTAGCCGCGCTGGGCATCCCAGCCTTCCTGGGGCGAGCGCTTGAAGCCGTTCTTGGCGAACAGCACCCAACGGCCGATGACGAACGCGGTGAGCACGTTGGCCTCGGCCGACGGGTCGCCGCGCCACTGTCCGCCGGCCTCGGCAATACGCAACGCCTGGCGCAGCGCTGCCTCGATGCGGTCGTAGAACTGGTTCATGCGCGCCTGCAGCCGGCCGTCCTCGGTCACCAGCGCATCGCCGATCAGCACCCGTGTCATGCCGGGATTCTTTTCGGCGAAACCGAGCAGCACCGCGACGATCTGCTGCGCCTGGGCGATGCCGTCCGCCGTTTCCGAGCCGATCTTGTTGATGAGCGTGAAAAGAGTCGACTCGATGAACTCGATCAGGCCCTCGAACATCTGCGCCTTGCTAGCGAAGTGCCGGTACAGCGCGGCCTCGGAGACATCGAGGCGCTGCGCGAGCGCCGCGGTCGTGATCCGCTCGCCGCGCGGCTCCTGCAGCATCTCGGCCAGCGTCTGCAGGATCTGCAGGCGGCGTTCGCCGGGCTTGGTCGCCATCGCGGCCGCGGCGTGTCAGGCCGCGTCCTCCGGGGCGTCGGCACGGATCATCGTGCCCACGCCTTCGTTGGTCAGCACCTCGAGGAGCAGCGCATGGTCGACCCGGCCGTCGATGATGTGCGAGCTCTGCACGCCATTCTTGACGGCCTCCAGGGCCGACCCGATCTTGGGCAGCATGCCGCCGTGGATGGTGCCGTCGGCGAACAGCGCATCGATCTCGCTGGCCGTGAGGCCGGTCAGCAGGGTTCCGTTCTTGTCGAGCACGCCGGTGATGTTGGTCATCAGCACCAGCTTCTCGGCGCGCAGCGTCTCGGCGAGCTTGCCCGCGACCAGGTCGGCGTTGATGTTGTAGGCCTCGCCCTCGCTACCTACGCCGATGGGCGCAATGACGGGAATGAAATCGCGCGAGTCGAGGAGATGGATGAGCTCGGGGTCGATGCGCTCGATCTCGCCGACGAGGCCAATGTCCACCATCTCCGCCGCACCAGTATCGCTTTTCAGCATCATCTTGCGGGCATGGATGAAGGCCCCGTCCTGGCCGGTCAAGCCGACCGCCTTGCCGCCCTGCTGGTTGATGAGGCCGACGATCTCCTGGTTGAGCTCGCCCAGCACCATCTCCACCACATTCATCACCCGCTCATCGGTGACCCGCATGCCCTGGCGAAACTCGCTGGAGATGCCCATCTTCTTCAGGAGGTCGCCGATCTGCGGTCCGCCGCCGTGCACGATCACCGGGATCATGCCGACCAGCTTCAGCATCACGACATCGCGCGCGAACCCAGCCTTGAGCGCCGGCTCGGTCATGGCATTACCGCCGTACTTCACCACGATGGTCTTGTCGTGGAAGCGCCGGATGTACGGCAGGGCCTCGGCCAGGATCTGGGCTTTGAGGGAAGCGTTGACGGCGTCGATGGGCATGTCGGCAGCGGCTCGTTGGGCCGGACGTCGCCGCGGCGAGCCAGCCAGTGCGTCGGCGATTGTACCGGAAGCTGCAATGTCGTCCGGCGACCGCGAACGACCCGCTCATCGGCCTCGCGCGGCGAGTGAGTCCTTGCTGGGCAAGCCCGCCCCCGCCGTCGCCGCGCAGGCGGGCGGAGAGGAAGTTTGCTATCGTTGGCCCGCATGTCGACCCCGCTCCAGGACCCGATCGACGTCGCCGCCCTCAGGCGCGCGCTGGTCATCAAGCTTCGCCATCACGGGGACGTGCTCCTTGCGTCGCCGGTTTTCACCGCCTTGCGCGGCGTGGCACCGGCGGCGGAGCTCGATGCGCTCGTGTACCTCGAAACCGCGCCGATGCTTGCCAATCACCCGGCGATCGACCAGATGCACACCATCGATCGCGGCTGGAAGCGGGCCGGTCTCGTCCACCAGATCCGGGCGGAGCGGCGGCTCTTCGGCGCACTGGCGGCGCGTCGCTACGACCTCATCGTCCATCTCACCGAGCACCCGCGCGGCGCGACCCTCGCCCGGCTGCTGCGACCCCGCTACGCCGTCGCCCGGGAACGGCTGGAGGCCGGGCGCTGGTGGGGCAAGAGCTTCACCCATCAGTACCGCCTGCCCCGCTCCACGCCCCGGCACGCGGTCGAGGCCAACCTCGATGCCCTGCGCCGGCTCGGCATCTATCCGTCCGTTGCGGACAAGGCACTGGTGCTCCGGCCCGATGCGGCCGCCCACGACATCGCCCGCGCCGCGATGGAGCGGCACGGCCTCGTCGAACGCGGCTTCGTTCAATGCCACCCGGGCTCGCGATGGCTCTTCAAGTGCTGGCCGGCGGACAAGACCGCGGCGTTGCTCGACCGCGTCGCGGCAACCGGGCATCGAATCGCCATCACCGGCGCGCCCGATCCGCGCGAGCAGGCGCTGGTCGCCGCCGTGATCGCGGCCACCGTGCCGGCAACCCGCGCCCACCTCGTCGACCTCACGGGCTCGCTCACGCTCGACGCGCTGGCAGCGCTCACCGGGCGGGCGCGGGCCTTCATCGGCGTCGATTCGGCGCCCATGCACATCGCCGCGGCAATGCAGACGCCGGTGCTGGCGCTATTCGGGCCCTCGGGTGAGCGCGAGTGGGGTCCCTGGATGGTCGCGCATCGCGTTATCGTGTCGGACGCGTTTCCCTGCAGGCCGTGCGGAATCGACGGCTGTGGCGGCGGCAAGGTGTCCGAATGCCTCACGACCCTCGACGTCGACCGGGTCGCGGCGTCGTTTGCAGCGCTCATGGCGGCGACGGAGTCCCGCTGATGCGGCTTGCCGTGGTCCGCCAGCGCTACACACCCTACGGCGGCGCCGAGCGCTTCGTCGAGGCGGCGCTCGAAGCCCTGCTCGAACGTAACGTCGCGATCTCGCTCTACTCCCGGTCGTGGCCGGACACCAAGCTGCAGTTGATCGAGCCGGTGATCTGCAACCCGCCCTACATCGGCCGCCTGTGGCGCGACTGGGGCTTCGCCCGCGCCGTGTGCCGGTCGCTCGGCAAAGCGCAGGCCGACCTGGTGCAATCTCACGAGCGTCTGCTGTGCTGCGATATCTATCGCGCCGGTGACGGCGTCCACGCCACGTGGCTGGAGCAGCGCGCCCGCGTGACCTCCCGCACGGCGCGCCTGGCGACGGCAGCGAGTCCCTACCATCGCTACGTGCTCGCGACCGAACGGCGGCTGTTTACGAGCGCGTGGCTGCGCGCGGTGATCTGTAACTCGCAGATGGTGAAAGACGAGATCCGCGCACGGTTCGGCATCGCGACCGAGCGCCTGCACGTCATCTACAACGCGGTCGACAGCGACGCGTTCCATCCCGGCTTGCGCTCCTTGCGCGGCTGGGTGCGCGAGCGCCATCACATCTCCGATTCGGCGACGGTGTTCCTGCTGGTCGGCTCCGGTTACCAGCGCAAGGGCGTGGCCGCCGCGATCGAGGCCATGTCCCACCTGCCGCCCACGGCCCATCTCATCGTTGTGGGACGCGAGCGGCACCTTGCCCGTTACGTTGCGCTCGCCCGAGAGTTCGGGGTGCACGAGCGGGTCACGCTCGCGGGACCACAGAATGAGCCCAAGCCATTTTTCGGTGCCGCGGATGTGTTCGTGCTACCAACGCTCTACGATCCGTGCCCGAATGCAGCGCTCGAGGCGATGGCCTGCGGGCTACCGGTGGTCACCAGCACCCAATCGGGGGCCGCCGAGCTCGTCCGCGCGCAGGATGCGGGCTTCGTCTGCGACGCCCTCGACGTCGCGACGCTCGCCGGCCACATGGCAAGCCTCCAGGACCCGGCGTTGCGCCAGCGTATGGGTGCCGCGGCGCGCGCCGGGGTCGCCGAGCTCACCCCGGCGGCGATGACCCTGAAGCTCGTGCTGCTCTATCGCGACCTGCTCGCCGCGGCCGCTCAGGCCCGGGCAACGCCTGCTTCGGCGGTCACCGAGCCGATGGGCACCCCAGGCACGGCGAGTACGCCTGGCACGCCCGCCGCCACGGCCGTTGGCGGGTCCACAGCCCTCGACCCGCGCACGGTCGCGGCGTCTGCCGAGATGCTGCCGCCGCCCGCGCTGGGCAATGCGGCTGGCGAGCTGCCCATGGACGCGAGCGCGCCGGAACCGCCGCTACTCGATCGGGAGGCCCGGCATGACAGTGATCTCCCGCCAGAGCTCGGCGACGCGCGATGAGCGGTTTCCGGCTCTACCTTCGCCTGCTCGCGTACGTTCGCCCGTACTGGTGGGCGTTC
>JBDSND010000023.1:0-21442 GCA_039915505.1 Casimicrobiaceae bacterium | reverse complement strand
AGTTCACCCGGCTCATGATCGTGCTCTACACGGTCATCCTGGTCGCGGTGACGATGCTCCCCTTCGCGATCGGCATGAGCGGACTTCCCTATCTCGGCGCAGCGCTGCTGCTGGGGGCGCTGTACCTCAAGCACGCCGTCGGGCTCTACCGCCATTACAGCGATCAACGGGCGCGCGCCGCCTTCAAGTTCTCGATCGCGTACCTTGCGGCGCTCTTCTCGGCGCTCCTACTCGATCACTACTGGCGATGAGCGCGACGCGGGGCCGCGTGCCTGCCGTAGGAGTCGCGGGATGGTTGGCCGCCGCGCTCGCGGTCATGCTCATCGTCGCGTGCGACCGCGCCGGACCGAAGCTTTCCGGCACCGACGTCACGGGGGCATCGTTCGGGCGCGAGCTCGCGCTCACCGACCACGACGGTCGGCCGCGCACGCTCGCCGATTTCCGTGGCAAGGTGGTCGTGCTCTTCTTCGGCTATACCCATTGCCCGGATGTCTGTCCAACGACCATGGTCGAGCTCGCCGAGGCGATGAAGCGCATCGGGTCGGATGCGGCGCGGGTGCAGGTGCTGTTCGTTACGGTCGACCCGCAGCGCGACACCGCGGAGCTTCTGAAGGCCTACGTGCCGGCATTCAATCCCACGTTCCTCGGGTTGCGCGGCGACGGCGACGCGACCGCGCGGGTGCTGAAGGAATTCAAGATTCTCGCCGAGCGGCGTGCGGGTCCCACCCCCGACACCTACACCATGGACCACTCGGCCGGCACCTACCTCTTCGACCCTGACGGTCGGCTGCGGGTCTACGTCGGCTACGGGCAGGGCCCCGACGTGTTCGTCCACGACATCCGCGCATTGCTCGGCTCGGGCGGTTGATGCCGGTGCGATGAGCCACGTCGTCTCCCTCGCCGCGGCGTTTCAGGAGGCGTTCGCCCACGAGGCTGCCGGGCGGGAGCCGCAGGCACTCGCCGTGTATCAGAGCATCCTCAGGGCCGTTCCGGACCATCCTGGGGCGCTCCTTCGATTGGCTCAGATCGATATGCGGCACGGCCGTGCCGCCGCGGCGCGGACCCGCGCCGAGCGAGCGCTTGGCCGCGCGCGGACCATGCGCCTCCCGGTCGCCGATATCCTGGCGATGCTCGGTCGGCTCGAGCGCATGGCGGGACGGATCGATCTTGCGAGCCGACTGCTCGAGGAAGCGATTGCCGAGACGCCAGTTCACGCCCAGGCCAGGATGGAGCTCGGAGTGATCGCTTATGAGGCGGGTGACTTCGCGGCGGCGCGAGGGCAATTTGCTGCGGTCGCGGCGCGCCATCCGGATATGGGGTCGGCCTGGCTTCAGCTCGCCTTCGCCCTTGAGCAACTCGGCCGGGTTCGTGAGGCCTTCGAGGCGGCCGCCACCGCGACCACCGCGCGCGAGACGAGCGCAGCCGCCTTCGCGCACGCTGCGCGGCTCGCGTGCCGCCTCCACGACTACCGCGCGGCCGAAAGTTTCTGTCGCGACGGCCTGGCGCGATTTCCGGCACACCCGGACGTGCTGCACCAGCAAGGCATCCTGCTCAAGTCCATTGGCCGTCGCGCGGAGGCCTGCCGGGTCCTGGCTACAGCTGCAACGCTCGCACCCGACGACGCAGGACTGCACCTCTCACTCGGTGCGGCTCTGCTCGATGCCGGTCGCGCTGCCGAGGCCACACCTGCGCTCGAGCGGGCAATGGCCCTCGGGCTCACCGGTGGCGAGGTCTGGGACAATCTCGGCATCGCGCAACGAACGCTCGGCGACGAGGCGGGGGCGATGCACGCGTTCGAGCGCGCCGTCGAGGCCGCGCCGCGCCTCACGCCAGCGCTCGCCAATCTGCTCCACGCACGCCAGCAGTCGTGCGCCTGGGATGGCGTCGAGGCGATCGAAGCCGCGCTGATCGCCAACGTCGAGAACGAGTCCAGCGATCCGCGTCTCCCACCCTTCATTGCCCTGGGCATGTCGACCACGCCGGCGCAGCAGCTGGTTGTGGCGCGTCGCTGGGCCCGCGCCATGCTGCCGCCGGTAGCCGCGCCGATCGCGGTGCATCCTCGGGGCAAGCGATTGCGCCTGGGCTACGTGTCGAGCGACTTGCGGGAGCATCCGACGGGTCGGCTCATGGCCGGCCTATTCGAGGCGCACGACCGCGACGCCTTCGAGGTCCACGCGTTCAGCTACGGCAAGGACGACGGCAGCGCGCTGCGCGGGCGCATCTGTGCCGCCTTCGATGCCTGGCACGACGTCGACGATCTTTCCGACCTGGCGGTGGCGCAGCGCATCCGTGACGCGGGCATCGACATCCTGGTCGATCGCAAGGGACTCACGCGCGGCTCGCGCCTTGGCCTGCTCGCCGAGCGCCCCGCGCCCGTGCAGCTGCACTACATGAGCTTCCCCGGCACGATGGGGTTCGACGGAATCGACGGCATCGTCGCCGACGACATCGTCATCCCCCCGGGCGAGGAGGCGTTCTTTCACGAGCGGGTATGGCGGTTGCCACGCTGCTACTTCGTCAACGATTCGAAGCGCGCCCTGCCGGTCACCGATCCGCGGGTCGCGCACGGCCTCGAACCGGAGGCACTGGTGCTGACCTGCTTCAATCAGCCCTACAAGCTCACACGTCCCTTCTTTGCCATCTGGATGGAGGCGTTGCGGGCGGCGCCGTCAGCGGTGTTGTGGCTGCTCGCGCCGGGTCGGGCCCAGCAGGACAACCTCGTGCGCGAAGCCGAACGCAACGGTGTCGATCCGCGCCGGCTCGTATTCGCCCCGGCGTTGGCGCAGGACGCGCACATGGCGCGCGTAGGCTGCGCCGATCTCACCCTGGATACGCTGCCGGTGGGACAGCACACGACGGCTTGCGACGCGCTCTGGGTGGGCGTGCCCATGCTGACGTGCCGGGGTGCGACCTTTGTCGGTCGCGTCGGCGCGAGCATCATGCACGCCGTCGCGCTCCCGGATCTCGTTACCGAGTCGCTGGAAGGCTACCGCGCGCGGCTCCTGGAGCTGGTGCGCGCGCCCGCGCAACTCGTCGCCTATCGGCAGCATCTCGAGGCTCGCCGCCTCGCGCTCCCCCTGTTCGATACAGTCGGCTTCGTGCGGGATTGGGAGGCACTGCTGCAGGAGATCCACGCGGACGCATCCGACCGGAAGAGCGCCGGGATCTAGCTGCTAGGGCAGCCCTAGGACTTGCGCTCGATCAGCTCGATTTTGTAGCCGTCCGGATCCTGTACGAAGGCGATGACCGTCGAGCCCCCCTTGACGGGGCCCGCTTCGCGGGTGACTTTGCCGCCTTTGCTGCGCACGGCGTCGCACGCCGCTGCGGCGTCGTCGACCTCGATGGCGATGTGGCCGTACGCGGAGCCCAGGTCGTAGTGATCGACGCCGTAGTTGTACGTGAGCTCCAGCACCGCGCCGCGCGATTCGTCCTCGTAACCCACGAAGACGAGGCTGTACTGCTGGTCGGGCCGGTCGGTGCTGCGCAGTACGCGCATGCCGAGCACGTCGGTGTAGAAGCGCTTCGCTCGCTCGAGATCGCCGACGCGAAGCATGGTGTGCAGGAGGCGCATGTGAGTCCTCGGTTTTCAGTTGGCAGTTGACATTTGGCGGTTGACGGTCGCAGGTCGGCAGTCGTAGGTCGGCAGTCGCTGAGTAGGTGCTCGGATCGCAGGTTGTGAAACGCAAGATGTGCACGGCCTTCGTGGATTCTTGGCCGCACAGCCTGTCGACTCAACTAGAAACTGCCCCCACCGAAAACGGTCAACCGAAATCAGAATTCGACCATTTCAAAGTCTTCCTTCCTCGCGCCGCATTCCGGGCACGCCCAGTTGGGCGGAACGTCCTCCCAGCGCGTACCTGCCGGGATGCCTTCTTCGGGCGCACCTTCGGCCTCGTCGTAGATCCAACCGCAGATGAGGCACATGTATTTCTTCATCGAGAAAGCACCGCGACGTCGTTGGAGTAAAATCCGATTCTATCAAGCCTCTCCTCGCGTGCCGCGGAGCTTCACGGGCACGTCTCATCGCGTCCCCCCAAATCCCCTTTCATGCGCGACGCCGATCCGGACTTTCCGCCTATCGTCTTGACTTTCGCCGCGTCCGATCCTTCGGGCGGTGCGGGCATGCAGGCGGACATTCTCACGCTCTCCAGCATGGGTTGCCACGCGCTCTCGGTGCTCACGGCCATCACCGTGCAAGATACGGCGGGAGTCGAGGGCCTGCAGGCGCTCGACTCGGAATGGGTCGCCGACCAGGCGCGCTGCCTGCTCGAGGACATGCCGGTGGATGCGTTCAAGATCGGCGTGCTCGGCAGCGTCGAGAACATCGCCGCGATTGCGGAGGTGCTGTCCGACTATCCCGATGTGCCGCTCATACTCGATCCTGTCTTGGCATCGGGCCGCGGTGACGAGCTTGCCAACGAGGAGATGCACCAGGCGATGCGCGAGTTGCTGCTGCCGCAAACCACGGTGCTCACCCCCAACAGCATGGAAGCCAGGAGACTTGCGGACGCCGAGGACGACGACGAGATCTCCCTGACGGCGTGCGCCGAGCGTCTGCTCGGGATGGGCACGGAGTTCGTGCTGGTCACGGGTACTCACGAGGCGACGCCGGAGGTCGTGAATACGCTCTACGGGCGCGGCGGGATCGTGCGCGCCGACGCCTGGCCCCGGCTGCCCGGCAGCTTCCACGGCTCCGGCTGCACGCTCGCCTCCGCGGTGGCGGCAATGATCGCAAACGGGCTTGAGGTTCCGGAAGCGGTGCGCGAGGCGCAGGACTACACCTGGCATACCCTCAAGAAGGCGTATCGCCCGGGCATGGGCCAACTCCTCCCCGATCGTCTGTTCTGGGCGCGCGAAGGCAGCGACACGCCCGGCGAGCCCGGCGAAGGTGCGCGCAGTCCCGATGTCCGCAGCAACCACTGATCGCATGCCGGATCGTGCCGCGCGACCGCGAGTCGCCGGTCTTTATGCCGTGACGCCCGATACGGCCGACACCCCTTGGCTCACCGCTGCCGTGGCGGCCGCCGTGCGCGGCGGCGCCGGCACCGTCCAGTATCGCAACAAGAGTGCCTCGGTAGCGCTGCGCCACCGGCAGGCAGCCGCCCTCGCGGCATTGTTGCGCGACACCCCGGCGCAGCTCATCGTCAACGACGATCCCGCCCTGTGCCTCGAGGTGGCCGCCGCCGGGGTGCACCTCGGCGAGGTCGACGGTAGCATCGTCGACGCGCGGGCGTGCGTCGGTCCCGACGCGGTCATCGGCGTGTCCTGCTACAACGTGCTTGGCCTCGCCCGCGCCGCGGCCGCCGCCGGTGCGGACTACGTTGCCTTCGGAAGCTTCTACGCCTCCACGGTCAAGCCCGATGCGCGCCGGGCGGATGCGGCGCTGTTGCGCGAGGCTCGCGCATTGCATCTCCCGATCGTGGCCATCGGCGGCATCACCGCCGAGCATGCGCCCGCCTTGCGCGCGGCCGGCGCCGATGCGATCGCGGTCATCTCGGCCTTGTTCTCGGCCGGCGACGAGCAGGCGATCGAAGCGGCGGCAAGGGTACTGTCAGCGGCATTCGGCGTGCAGGGACAATCATCATGAGTCGCAACGACGAGCTTTTCGCCCGCGCCCAGCGCACCATTCCCGCCGGCGTGAACTCCCCTGTCCGGGCCTTCCGATCGGTGGGCGGTACGCCCCGGTTCTTCACGCGCGGCGAGGGGCCCTACCTGTGGGATGCGGACGGCAAGCGCTACATCGACTACGTCGGCTCGTGGGGGCCGGCGATCCTCGGCCATGCGCACCGCGATGTCGTGCGCGCGGTGCAGGAGACGGCCGCCCATGGCCTCTCGTTCGGCGCGCCGACGCTCGCGGAAATCGAGCTCGCGGAACTGCTCTGCGAACGGGTGCCGTCGATGGAGATGGTGCGGCTCGTCTCCTCGGGTACGGAGGCGACGATGTCGGCGCTGCGCCTCGCTCGCGGCGTGACCGGTCGCAGCAAGATCGTGAAATTCGAAGGCTGCTATCACGGCCACGGCGACAGCCTGCTCGTGAAGGCGGGCTCGGGAGCGCTGACCTTCGGCCAGCCGTCATCGGCAGGGGTGCCGGCCGCGATCGCCAACGAAACGGTCGTCCTGCCGTACAACGATCGCGCTGCCGTCGAGGCTGTTTTCCGCGACAACCCCACGGGGATCGCTGGGATCATCGTCGAACCTGTGGCGGGCAACATGAACCTGGTTGCGCCGGCACCGGGGTTTTTGCAGGGCCTGCGCGATGGCTGCGATCGCTACGGTGCGGTGCTGATCTTCGACGAGGTGATGACCGGCTTCCGCGTGCATCCCGGCGGTGCCCAGGCGCTCTATGGCATCACCCCCGACCTCACCACCCTCGGCAAGGTGATCGGAGGCGGCATGCCGGTCGGTGCCTTCGGCGGTCGCCGCGCGATCATGGAGGCGATTGCGCCGCTGGGGCCGGTCTACCAGGCGGGGACGCTGTCGGGCAATCCGGTGGCGGTGGCGGCAGGCCTCGCCACCTTGCGCGCCATCGCCGCCCCGGGGTTCTACGAGCGCCTGGGCGTGCACACCCTGGCACTCACCGATGGCCTCGCCGATCGCGCCGCGAGGGCCGGCGTGCCGTTCAGCGCGCAGGCCATCGGCGGAATGTTCGGGATCTATTTCGCGGCCCGCGTGCCGGCTTCCTATGACGCCGTGCTGGCCAGCGACAAGGCGCGCTTCAACCGCTTCTTTCATGCCATGCTGGAGGCGGGCGTGTACCTGGCGCCGTCCGCGTACGAGGCCGGCTTCGTGTCTGCGGCGCATGGCGCGCAGATTATCGGCGAGACCCTCGCCATCGCCGAGGGCTGTTTCGCGGCGATCTGACGCGGCGCGGGCCGAGGAGGCGTTTTCTAGCAGCGCCCCTGACCCGGCGCCCAGCGCCGCACCGCCGCGTCCGCGCAGGCTCAAGATGCGCGTGGTGGCGGCGACGTACGACCGGGATCGCCGCCACGGCAGCCTGCGCTCGCTCGCCCTACCTCCCGTTTCCCGCCCTGCGGAAGTCTCGTCGGGTAACCTCCCCCAGGCTTGCCTACTACGTGGGCTGCGCACATCCCCTCCAGGCGGGGCGAGCGCCTTTGGGATGCCAGGCGGCGCTTGGCGCGGATAGCCCCGATTGTCGATGCGATGGCCATTCGACCCGCATCCGTCGGCAGCCAGCGACAATCGAGCGCGAGGTCGTCGGCAAAGGGCGACACTCCGCCGAGAAATGCTTTGCAACACCTTGATTCTCGCGGCTATCCTGAGACTTCGATTAAGTCCCCCGTGCTATGATCATCGGTTAACTTTTGAGCAACCTTGTCGGGACGTCCGGCCGCCGTGCGGCAAAGGCTGCCCCGTCCGTCGCCCAATTCCTCACGCCCTTGAACGCCACTCACGAACGAACACTCGGCGAATTCCTGGTAGCCCGCGGCAAGCTTGACGCCATCGGCCTCGAGCGGGCGCTGCGCCTGCAGCAGGAGAGCGGCGACAAGCTCGGCAACCTGCTCGTGACCCTCGGTCTTTGCGCCCAGCGCGACGTCGCCGAGGCCCTGGCGGTCCTGCTCGGGCTGCCGTTGGTCGATCCCGCGGCCTATCCGGAATTCCCGATCATGGAAGAGCGCATCTCACCGCGATTCCTGCGCGAGGCGCGTGCGCTGCCCATGCGCGAAGACGAGCGCGAGCTCACCCTCGCGATGGCCGATCCCACCGACGAGTACACCATTGGTGCGTTCCGGATGGTGACCGGGCGCGAAATACGGCCCCTGGTGGCGATTCCGACCGAGCTCGAGGCGGCGCTGGAGCGGTTGTACGGCGCGGGAAAGTCGGCCCTTGGGCAGATCGTCGGTGATGTCGAGCAGCGCGTCGACGACCTGGCCTTCGATGCCGACATCCAGCAGCTCAAGGACCTCGCCTCGGAGGCGCCGGTCATCCGGCTGGTCTCGCTCGTCATTACCAACGCGCTCGAGATGCGCGCCTCCGACATCCACATCGAGCCCTTCGAGAACCGCCTGGTGGTGCGCTATCGGATTGACGGCGTGCTGCACGAGGTGGAGTCGCCGCCCCGTCGGCTTTCCGCGGCGGTGATCTCGCGCATCAAGATCATGGCGAACCTCGACATCGCCGAACGGCGCCTGCCCCAGGATGGCCGCATTCGGTTGCGGGTGCAGGGCAAGGAAATCGACCTCCGCGTATCCACCGTGCCCACGATGCACGGCGAGTCGGTGGTGATGCGGATCCTCGACAAGGGCGGGGTCGCCCTCGACTTCGGCAGGCTCGGATTCGAGGCGGATACCATCGCGGCCTTCCTCGAGGTGCTTCTCCAGCCGCACGGCATCCTGCTGGTCACCGGCCCGACCGGATCGGGCAAGACCACCACGCTCTATACCGCGCTCGAGCGCCTCAACCAACCCGACGTCAAGATTCTCACCGTCGAGGATCCGGTCGAGTACCAGATGCCGGGGATCAACCAGATCCAGGTCAAGCCGCAGATCGACCTGACTTTCGCCAATGCGCTGCGCTCGATCGTGCGCCAGGATCCCGACGTGATCATGATCGGGGAGATCCGCGACCTCGAGACCGCGCAGATCGCGGTGCAGTCGGCGCTGACCGGACACCTCGTGCTCTCCACCGTGCACACCAACGACGCCGCTGCGACGGTGAACCGGCTGCTCGATATGGGCATCGAAGACTACCTGCTTACCTCGACGGTGATCGGCATTCTCGCTCAGCGGCTGGTGCGTACCCTGTGTACGCATTGCAAGGAGTCATATACGGCGTTGCCCGAGCTCGTACAGCAACTCGGCCTGCAGCGCTTCGTGCCGAGCGGGCCGATTACGCTGTATCGTCCCAAGGGCTGTGGGCAGTGCGCGCAGACCGGCTACGCGGGACGGTTGTGCATCCTGGAAATGCTGCCCATGACCGACCCTTTGCGTAGCCTGGTGATGAAGCACGCCACGTCTACGGAGCTACGCAACGAGGCGATCCGCGAAGGCATGCGGACCATGTACGAGGATGGCCTGCGCAAGGCCGTAGCCGGGGTCACCACCTTCGAGGAAGTGCTGCGCGTCACCCGCGAAGCCTAGAGCACCTTACGCATGGCCGTCTACCGATACCGGGCCGTCGATCCCTCTGGCGAAATCGCCGTCGGCGAACTCGAGGCGGGCAGCGAGTTCGAGATCATTGAGCGCCTGCGCGACCAGGGCATGCTGCCCATGCAGGTCGGACCTGCTGCACTGGGACGACCGGGCGCATCCCCCCATGCCCCGGCGGCCGCAAGGCGTTCATGGTTTACCCCGCGTCACGTCACCCGCGACCAGCTCGGCAATCTGACCCGGGAGCTTTCCACCCTGCTCTCGGCGGGGCTGCCTCTGGATCGGGCGCTCGAGGTACTGATCCAGCTGGCGCCGACCCCGGCGGTCGGCAAGCTCCTCCAGGAAATTCGCGACGACGTGCGTGGTGGCCAGGCCCTATCCCAGGCACTCGATGCGCGCCGTGACGTGTTCTCACGCTTCTACGTGAACATCGTGCGTGCCGGCGAGGCCGGTGGTGCCCTGGGTGTGGTGCTCGCACGCCTCGCCGATACCATGGAGCGCAATAAGGAGCTGCGCGAAAGCGTCACCGCAGCCCTCATCTATCCGACCATCCTGGTGCTGGTCGCCGTCGCCTCGGTGATGGTACTGCTGGTTTGGGTCGTGCCGCAGTTCGAACAGACTTTCTCGCAGGCCGGCAAGGCGTTGCCGCTCGCGACCCAGCTGGTGGTCGTCGTCGGGCGTTTCCTGCGGGACTGGTGGTGGGCGATGCTTGCCGGCGTCGTGCTCTTCAGCGTGTACTGGCGCAGCCATATCCGTCGGCCGGCCGTGCGCCGGCGCTGGGATGGCCGCATCCTGCGCATGCCGCTCGTGGGCGATCTCGCTGTGAAGGTGGAGATGGCGCGATTCTCGCGCACCCTTGCCACCCTGCTGACCAACGGGGTCACCCTCCTGACGGGACTTGGGATCGTCAAGGAAACGCTCGGCAACACCGTCCTCGCGGGCGCGCTCGACGGCGTGATCGCACGCCTGCGCGAAGGCAAGGGGTTCGGCGCGCCGCTCGCCGAAACGGGTCTTTATCCCCGGCTCGCGACTCAGATGATCTTGGTTGGCGAGGAATCCGGTCGCATGGAGGAGATGCTGACCCGGGTCGCCGAGGTGTACGACCGCGAGGTGCAGATCTCGGTCAAGCGCTTCCTCGCGGTGCTCGAACCGGTGCTGATCCTGAGTCTCGCGGTGATGATTGGCGGCATCGTGTTCTCCATCCTGCTCGGTGTCATGGGCATGAGCGAACTCGTTCAGTGAACACAGTCTAAGAAAGCAGACGCCTGCGGGACGGCGTGCGCCCCTACGAGCTAATAAGGAATGACCATGCGTTTCATGTGTGTACGAACCTCGCAGCCCAGTCCCCGACCACAGCGCATGCGCGGCATGACCCTGATCGAGATCCTGGTCGTGCTCACCCTCATCGGCATCATCATGGGCATCGTCGGTGGCAATTTCATCGGCCGCGGCGAGAAAGCAAAGGCCGATGCCGCCAAGGTCGAGATGGGCCAGATCGCCCAGGCGCTGGATCTCTACAAGCTCGAAGTGGGGCGCTACCCTACGACCCAGGAAGGTCTCCAGGCTCTCATCCAGGCTCCGGCCGGGGTGACCAACTGGAACGGTCCCTACTGGAAGAAGACTGCCGTTCCGAAGGACCCTTGGGGCAACGACTACAAATACAACTCGCCGGGTTCCTCGTCGCCCTTCGAGATCGTCAGCCTGGGTGCCGACGGCAAGGAAGGCGGGGAGGGCGTCAACAAGGACATCAACAGCACCCAGTGATGCCGGCGGTTTCGGGCTCCGCGTAGCCCGTCCTGTCCCGCAATCGTTGCCGTATGAGTGCCTTCGATCCGCGCATGCGTACCACGCTCCTGTCCGCCGGGCTCGCGAGCCAGCGCGCCCGGCGCTTTGCCGAAGCCGAGCATTGCTACAAACTCGTGCTGGCGCAGAGCCCCACCGATGCCGAAGCCCTCTATCGAATGGGTGTGCTCGCCCTGCAGTGCGCCAACGCGTCGGGAGCGGTGCAGTACCTGCGTCGCGCGAGTGCGTTGCAGGCCTTCGATGCGGATGCGTGGTTCAACCTCGGCATGGCGCACGTCCTGGATTACGGGATGACCGACGCCGAGGCCGCGTTCGAGCGCGCACTTGCCATGGACGCGGCGCATGCTTCAGCGGCGGTTGCGCTCGGCAACGTCTACAAGCTCGTCGGCCGCCACATCGCCGCGGCCGACGCGTACCGCCGGGCCGTGGCGTCGCCGCAAACCGGTCCGACCCTGTTCAGCCAGCTGCTGATCGGTCTGCACACCAATCCCGCGGTGACGCCTGCTGAGCTCTTCACCTTGCATTGCGAGTGGGCGCGACGCTACGCGGTGCCGCTGTATCCCCGTACAGCGGAGTTCGGCAACGATCGCGATCCAAACCGGCGCTTGCGCGTGGGCATGGTTTCACCCAAGTTCACCGCCGATATTGTCGGCCATTTCGTGCGCTCGATCGTGCCACCGCTCGCCGCCAGCGTCGATCTTTACCTCTACCACGCCGGCTCGACCCGCGACTGGGTCACGGAAGAGCTCGCGCGCCCCCCCGCGACCTGGCGCGACATCGCTGCGCTCGACGACGCAGCGGCGCATTCGCGGATCGTTGCCGATCGCATCGACGTGCTCGTCGACCTTGCCGGGCACACCCCCGGCAACCGCCTGCTGCTGTTCGCCCGCCGTCCTGCGCCGGTGCAGGTGACATGGCTCGACTACTTCGACACCACCGGCATCGCGACCATGGACGTCATCGTTACCGATCCGGTGACCACGCCGGAGGCACTGCTCGCGCGAGGCGCGCAGCGCTTCGTCGAGCAGGTGGCCTACGTGCCACACACCCGGCTCGTCTACAGTCCGCCGCCCTTCGCCCCGGACGTCGCGCCCACGCCGGCATTGCGCAACGGCTACGTCACGTTCGGATGCTTTGGCCGGGTGGACAAAATCCTTCCCGACGTCGTCGCGGTCTGGGGGCGCGTGCTCGAGGCCGTGCCCGGCTCGCGGCTGGTGCTGAAGAACCTGGGCTACGACGTCGAGCCGGTGCAAACGAGGATCACCAACGCATTCACAGCGCGCGGCGTTGGCGGGGAGCGGGTAACGTTCCGCGGCGCCTCTGCGCACGCCGAGATGCTGGGCGAGCACGCGCTGGTCGACATTGCGCTCGACACCTTCCCGTACACCGGCGGAGCGACGACCTGCGACGCCCTGTGGATGGGCGTCCCGGTCGTCACCCTTGCGGGCGAGACCATGATCGCCCGGCAAGGCGCCAGCCTGCTCCGCGCGGCAGGCCTCGGGCAGTGCGTGGCGAGCGATGCCGACGGCTATGTCGAGGCGGCCGTGTCGCTGGCGCAGAACCTCCCCGCGCTCGCCGCCCTACGGGCAGACATGCGCGCCCGAGTCACGGCGTCGCCGCTGTGCGATGCGCCCGGTTTCGCGACGGCTTTCCTTGACGTGCTCGCCGCGGCGTGGCGAAGGTGGTGCGAATCGGCAGCCCTAGAAGCCGACGCGGCACTCGCCGGGAGGGATGCATGACGCCACGGAGGCAGCGCCACGGCAAGGGTGGGTTCTCGCTCTTGGAGCTCATGATCGTGCTGATGCTCATGGGCCTCATCGCGGCGATTGCCGTGCCGGTTTTCGGCGGCGGGGTCTCCACCACGCGCTTGAAGAGTGCCGCTCGGGAAGTGGCGGCGGGCCTGCGCATGGCGCGCAACGAGGCGGTCGCGAATCGCCGCGAGGCCGTGCTGACACTCGATCTCGCCGCGCGCACCTTCCGCATCGATCGCGAGCCCAAGGCGCACGCTCTGCCAGAGGAGATCGAGCTCAAGCTCTACACGGCGCAAAGCGACCTCGTGTCCGACAACGTCGGTGCCGTGCGCTTCTTTCCCGACGGTGGCTCGACGGGTGGGCGCATCACCCTCGCCGCTGGGGAGCGCAAGTTCGACGTCGACATCGACTGGTTGACCGGCCGTGTGGCAATCGCGCAGTAACTCCACGGCCACGGCGCGCCCGCAGGGCTTCTCGCTCCTCGAGGTGCTGGTGGCCTTCGTGATCCTCTCGCTGGTGGCGACCGCGCTCTTCCGGCTCTTTTCCGGCGCGCTCGGCAACGCCAGCGCGGCCGCGGAATACAGCCGGGCGGTGTTGGTGGCGCAGAGCGCGATCGACGAGGCCTCGGTCGCCCTGCGCGAGGGTACGCAAAGCGGCACCGCCGAAGGCGACGTCAATTGGCAGGTCGACATCGCGCCCTACGAAGCGCCGGGCTTGAATCCCGATGTCGTGCAGGCCTCGGCCAGCCTGCCTTTGCGGATGTTCCGGATCGTGGCGACGGTGCGCTTCCCGGCCCCGACCGGTGGCGAGCGCACGATCATCCTATCCACACTGCGCATCGGCGCGCGTGAAGCGCTATGACTGGCCATCGCCGCCGTTGGCAGCACGGGTTCACGCTGGTCGAGCTCCTGGTGGCGCTTACGCTGCTGGCGCTCATCGCGGCGGTGCTGTTCGGCTCGCTGCGCCTGGCCGGTCGCAGCTGGGAAGGTGGGGAAGGCAAGGTTCGCGAAGTCGGGGACATGCGCCAGACCGAGACCTTCCTGCGCAACCAGATCGCCGGGGCATTGCCCAAGCGCATGGCCAAGGCCGTCGACACCCCGCTGCTGTTCGCCGGCGGTGGGGATGAACTGCGCTACGTCGCTGCGCTGCCCGGGCGGGTGGTCGAGGGCGGCACGATGTTTTTCCGCCTTGCGCTCGCCAGGGACGGCGGCCAACTCGTACTGGAGCGCATGCTGCCCGATCCCGACATCGTCCAGCTGCCGGATTTCAACGACGCCGAGAGAACAGTCCTCGCCGAAGGCATCGGCGAGCTCAAGCTGCGCTATTTCGGTCGCAATCCCGACGCTCCCGAAACCGAGACACCGACGTGGCGCGACCGCTGGGACGACCTCCAGCGATTGCCGCTGCTCATCCGAATCATCGTGCAGCCTACGCGTGGCCCTGCGTGGCCGGAGCTCGTCGTCGAACCCCGTCGCGCGCCCGAAGCGGGATGCCGTCAGTGGGACGCGGCGCGCAGTCGCTGCGCGCGGGTGTGACGATGGCCTTGTTCGCGGGGACTTTGCCGCCTGACGATACCTCCGTCGTCCGGCGGCGGATGCGACCGCTGCCGTGAGCGAGGACATCTTCAATTTCACCGTCCGGCTACCGGCACAGCCGCTGACGGTACCGGCATCGCGGCCGCCACCGCGCTGGCTCGGGTCGCGTAGCGCGATGTGGCCCGTCGCGGCCCGCGAATGCCTCGTCAAGCATCCCTCTACCGGTGACCTGGTGCGCCTCGACGCGGGCGAGTATGCGATCCTCGAGGCGTGTGCCGGTGTGAAGACCCTCGCCGGCCACGAGGCGACCGTGGTGGCGCGATTCCAGCCTCCGCTGCACGAGCTGCCGGCCCTGCGCGAATGTCTCTCGCGCCTGGCGCAGCGCGGCCTCATGACCGCGGTCGATGACCTGGTGGCACGCTTCGGCCCCGAGCGTGCGGCAACGCCAGCGCCAGCCGCGATCGTGGTGCGCACCGCCGACCGGCCGGCGCTCCTCGATCGGCTGCTTACCTCGGCCACCGCGCGGCAGGCGCGGAGCCAGGTCGCGCGTGCGTGGCACGTGATCGACGACTCCCGGTCGGCCGACGCACGAGCTGCGAACCGTGCAGTCATTGCCAGCCATCCCGCCCTGCGCATCGAGCGGCACGGCGCCGAAGCATTCGCGACCCTCGAGTCGGTGCTGAGCACGGCGTTCCCCGATGCGCGGGCGGAGATCGCCTGGCTCCTGGGTGCGGACCGTACCGGGCAAGCGACCTATGGCCGGCCGGTAAACTACGCGCTGCTGACATTGGCCGGCAAGCGAATCCTCGCCATCGACGACGACGCGTTGCTGGAGCCCCGGCGGCCTCCGCTGGGGGCGCCGCGGGGCTTCGCCGTCGATACCGGGAATGACGAATGGTTCGCCTATCCGAGCGAAGCCGCGCTCGAGGCCGCCTGCACGCCGGTCGCGCTCGATCCGCTCGCCGAGCACGAGCGCTGGCTCGGCGAGCCGCTCGCCAACGCGTGGGCCGCGGCACGACAGCGACATGGCGATGCCGACATCGCCCTGGACGATGACGACGCCGGACGCTTCTCGCCGGATGCCCGGATCCTGTTCACCCAGAATCACGCCGTCGGTGACCCTGGCTCCGCCCTTTTCCCCTACCACGTGCTGGCGCTGCCCCCAGCATCGCGCGCCCATGTGCTGGGAGAACCCGATAGGCAGGCGGCGGCCTTCGTGGACCGGCATGGGTGGCGTGGCGTACCGCGGTTCAGGCTCGCGCCGCGCCGCCTGCTCACATTCACGACGGTCGCAGGTCTCGACAACACCCGACTGTTGCCACCCACGTCCCCCGTGGGGCGCAACGAGGACTTGCTGCTCGGTGCGCTCGGACAGCTCGTGCACGCCGCCGGCTGGTTTGCCGACCTGCCGTTCGGCCTCCCGCACCGGCGCGCCAGCGCCAAGCAGTGGCTGTCGCCGGGCGCCGTGTTCCGCCAGGAGCCTCTGCATTTCCTGCTCGACACCCTGCGCGAGCGCGCCGCGTCGATCCTCGCTGGCGAGCCCGCCGCGCGCATGCAGGCGCTTGGCGGGATGCTGGCCGACGTCGCCCGGGCGTCGGATGTCCGGCTCGCCGCGGCGCTCGAGGCGCACGCCATCGACACCGCGACGCGGGTGATCTTTGCGATCCGCGCCCAGCTCGACGATGCCGCATTGCCGGGAGCGTGGAAGGATCGGCTGCGACCGTGGCTCGACTCGCCCGCGGTCGCCGTGGACGCGCGCCTGCCGGATCGGCTGGCCTCGCTAGAGCGGGTGCGCGGGCTCGCCATGCACCTCTCCGCGGCGCTCGCCGTGTGGCCGACCCTGTGGGCGTACCAGCGAGGGCAATGCGCATGACCCTAACCGGCGCGCCGATGACCCGCCAGCGCGGCATTGCCCTCGTGCTCGCGCTCTGGATCACGATCCTGCTGACAGTGATCGCCAGCAGCTTCGCGTTTAGCATGCGCAGCGAGGCGCTTGCCGCGCGCAATGCCGTCTCCGGGGCGCAGGCCCGGGCGGTGGCCGACGGCGCCGTTGATCGCATGGCGTACGAGTTGCTGCGACCGCGCAATAGTCCGGAGGTCTGGTCGGCCGACGGCCAGGTGCGGCAATGGCGCGACGGCGACATTGCTGTCTCCGCGGTTGCCGTCGACGAGTCTGCTAGAATCGACCTCAATGCTGCACCGCAACCGCTGCTGCTCGGGTTGCTGCAGAACGTCGGTGGCCTGGTACCGGAAGAGGCCCAGGCGGTGCTCGACGCGATCCTGGACTGGAAGGATCAGGACGACCTGCGCCGACCCAATGGTGCGGAAGATCCCGAATACCGTGCGGCGGGGCGCAAGTATCGCCCAGCAAACGGTCCCTTCGAGTCGGTCGGCGAGCTGCGCCGGGTGATCGGAGTGACGCCCGCGCTATACGATCGCATCGCCGAGACGCTGACGGTTTACTCCCAACAGGGTGGCATCAACCCGGTCACCGCGTCGCGGGAGGTGCTATTGGCCCTCCCGAGCGCCACGCCGGACGCCGTCGACGCGTTCCTCGTGCAGCGGCAGGAAGCCCTCGGCGCGAGCCTGCCGGTGCCAGCATTTCCACCGGCTCAGGCATTCCGGGCGGGGCCCGCGCCGCTGTGGCGGATCCACGCCGAGGCAGTCGCTCCCGATGGTGTAACCTTCGTGCGCGACGCCGTCGTGCGGCCTGCCAGCGACCCGCGGCGCGGCTTGATCGCGCTTCTCTGGCAGGAGGGCACATGCAGCCGGTGCTCCCTGCCGCAACCGGCTTCGGCCCAGGAGCCGTCGTCGCCTCCCAACGCCAATGCAATCGCTGACCGCTAATCTTCGTCAGGGCATGCGCGAGTCCGCTGAGCGGCTCGGCATTCCCGATTTCTGGGCATGGTGGAAGACCGAGCTCGCCGGCCTGGTGCCGTCGCGGCTACGCAATCGCCTGCAGCGCTGGCGCGGCTTTCCGGTCGTGGTCTTCGGGCCCGACGTCGCCGTCGTCTGGGAGCTCGCCAGCGACGACGCGACGTTGCGTTACGTCGAGACCGCACGCATTCCGCTGCGCGGCGACGACGCGATCCAGGGCGGGCGTGCGGTCGTGGATGCGCTCGCCCGCCGGACGCGCAGCGCGGGAGGACGGGTGCGTGTCGTCCTGGCGCTCACCGACGCGCAAGTATTGCGCAAGCTGTTGAGCTATCCGGCGGCCGTGGAAGGCAACCTCGCCCAGGTGCTTGCCTACGATCTCGACCGCCACACGCCGTTCAAGTCGGACGAGCTCTATTCCGACGCCGCGGTGATCGGCCGCGACCCCCAGCGCAACCTCTTGCGGGTGGAGCTCGTCAGCGCGCTGCGGATCGGCATCGACCAGCTCCGCCGGCAGCTCGCGAGCTGGGGCGCCGAGGTCGTCGCCATCGTGCCGGGGCTGCCGGCGCTCGACGGTAGCGCCCCGGCGCGGTTCAATCTCCTGCCGGAGATCGATCGGATGGAGCGCCCGTGGCGGCGCTGGCAGGTATGGATACCGATGCTGCTTGCGGTGGTCCTCGCCGGGGTGGCGCTGGCGGTGCCGCTGATGCAGAAGCGGGAAAATGCGATAGCCCTGATGCAGCAGGTCGAGCAATCTCGGGTACAGGCCGGTGCGGCCGATGCCTTGCGGCAACAACTCGAGCGCACCGTCGAGAACTACAACTTCGTACTGGCGCGCAAGTACGCCTATCCCAGCATGGTGCAACTGCTCGACGACATCACGCGGCTCCTGCCCGACGATACCTGGCTCACACAATTCGATCTCAAGACCCTGCCCAGGGGCAAGGAAGTGAAAAAGGAGATCATGCTGCGCGGCGAAAGCGGCAATGCCGGACGTCTGATCTCGCTGCTGGAGGAGTCGCGATTGTTCGAGCAGGCGGCGCCGCGCTCGCCGACGACCAAGATTCAGCCGGGACCCGGCGAGATTTTCGATCTCGGCGCGCAGATGAAGCCGCTGCCGATGCCCCCCGCCCTGCCGATGGGCACGGTCGACGCCGGCGCATCGCCGATCCCGGCAGCGTCACCACCCGGCGCTGCCGCCGCGGGTCCAGCACCGGCAAGCGGTGTACGGGCTGGGTCCCCGGTATCGCCGGGTAAAGAGGCGAGTGTCGCAACGCCGGCGCCCCAGGCAGGTCCCGGCGGGCCGCCGGCACCCTCGACGCCGCCTTCCGCTGAAGCCGGTTCGACCCGCGCACCCGGCAATCCCGCGCCTGCAGCCAAGCCTTCGACCGCCCCCGGCGCCATCCCCCCTCCAACCAGTCGGCCGCGCCCTCCCGCCCCGGCGGCGCCTGCGGTTCAGGCCCCCGCGACCCCGCCCGACGAGCCAGCGACCTTCGGACCCCGTCCGCCACCGGGGGTCGTCTATTGAGCGCTGGGATCACCCGCCTGTCGCCGGGCCGGCAGCGTGCGCTTGCCGTGCTGCTCCTGCTCGCCTTGGCCGGGGCGGCCATTGCCGCAGTGATCGTGCCGGTCGTGGTCCTGCACCGGCACTACGACGAGGCCATCACGTCCTTCCAGGATCGTCTGGCGCGCTACCAGCGGGTCGCGTCGCGGGCACCGGGCTATCGCAAGGCGCTGGAAGCGATGCGCGAGCGGGATGCCCGCCGATTCCTGCTCAAGAACACCGCGGCCAATCTCGCCGGTGCTGAATTGCAGGAGATCGTGCGAGCCGCCATCGAAGGCAACGGCGGGCGGATCACCACCAGCCAGAACCAGCCTCCTAAGGACGAGGGGCACTTCCGCCAGATCGGTGTCAACGTGCAATTTTTCGCGACCACTGCCAACCTGCAGAAGGTGCTGTTCGCGCTGGAGGCGCAGCAGCCCTATCTTTTGGTCGAGAACCTGACCCTGCGTCCCGTCAACGCCTTCCGCGGCTACCGGCCCTCCCCTGGCCAGGAACCCGAAGTCAACGTTCACCTAGACGTAGCCGCTTATTCGCTCTCCGACAAGCCCGAGGCGCCGCGGGCGCCGGGTGCGCCGGCGGCTGCAACGCTACCGCCCGCCAGTTCCCCGCGAGGATGACCATGCATCCCCACACCCTGCTGCATCATGTCCGTGACTTCGCCTGGTGGCTCGCACCCGTGGCGACGCTGTTCGTGATCGTCGGCTTCGAGATGGGCACGTTGCGCCATCCGGCGGCGGTAGCGGCTCCTGAGTCCGCGCCCGCGGTTGTGGCGGCGCTCGACGCGATCCCGGCCGTCCTGCCCGAGTATGGGATCACGGGCAGCCTCGAAAGCCATCAGGAAACCGTGGAACGGCCGCTGTTCGTGCCGACCCGTCGTCCCGCGCCGACCCCTACCCAGGAAGTACCCAAGGCCACCATGCCCAAGGGCCAGTTCGCCTTGACTGGCACAACGGTGGTGGACGGGAAGGGCACGGCATTCCTGCGGGAAGTGAAGGGCGGCAAATTCCGCCGTGTCCAGAAAGGCGACACGATCAACGGCATGCTGGTTTCGGAGGTCAAGCAGGACGGGGTCAAGTTCGCCATGGGCGACGAGAGCGAGGAGCTGACGCTCAAGGTCGCCGTCAATCCGAAGCCAACCCCCGGCGTCGCGACGGCACCCCCGGGACCGCCCACGGCCATTGCCGGCGGCGCGGCCGCGGGTCAGCCGCCGCAGACGCCCCAGCAGGCAGCGCAGACGTTGCTCGAGCGGCGGCGCGCGGCTCGAGCGGCCGCAGCCCAGGGGCAGGGCGCACCCCCAGCCCCTCCCGGGCCGATGCAGGGCAACCCTCAGGGCTTGGCCGGGCGCCGGGCCGAAGCGGCAGCCCAACGCGAGGCCGCCCGGGACGCCCCGGCGGCGACGCAGGGCGCAGCTGGTGGAACCTGGGGTGACGTCTTCAGGCAATACCAAGAGCGCGCCGGCACGCCGCCCGGGCGCTGATCCCAAGGCGCGCGGCGAACTGCCAAGCGCCGCAAAGAGGAATCAATCGATGTGCATCTCCTTTGAACGATGGCCGGCGCGCGCACTCGCATGGGTGTTCGTCTTGTTGCTGGCCGGGTGTGCAACGCTCCCGCAGGAGCAGGGGCCGATGACACGCGTCGTCCAGCCTCGCTACACGACCACCATCGAAATGGCCGGGCCGACCGGGCCGACGGCCTCCGAGGCCGCGGAGCGGGCGAAGATCTTCAAGGGCTCGGGAGTGCTGTTGAAAGGCCAGCAGCCGGGCGGAACCCTCCCGGCGGCGCCCGTCAAGCCTGCGGCGGGCAGTGCAGTGGTGCTCAATTTCGAAGCCGCCGACCTGCGCGAGGTGGTGCGCAACATCCTCGGCGACATCATGAACGAGAGCTACACCATCGACCCTAGCGTCGGTGGCACGGTGACCATCCGGACCACCGGCGGCATCTCCCGCGAGTCGCTGCCCGCGACCCTCGAAACCCTCCTGCGCATGAACGGCGCCACCATGGTGCGGGAGGAGAACATCTACAAGATCATCCCCCAGGCCCAGGCGGTGCGGGGCAACATCACGCCCCAGCTCGGCAACTCCCAGCGCGCACTTCCCCCCGGCTACTCGGTCCAGGTCGTTCCGCTTCGCTACATCGGCGTTCGCGAGGCCTTGCGGCTGCTCGAGCCGTTTGCCAAGGATGCCGCCTCGATCCGCGCCGACGACCTGCGCAACCTGCTGATTCTGTCGGGCACCGAACGCGAGCTGCGGCACCTCCTCGACGCCGTCGACCTGTTCGATGTCGACTGGATGGCGGGTATGTCGGCCGGGATCTTCGTCCTGCAAAGCGCCGACGTTAAGACTGTGGTTCAGGAGATCGAGAAGATCATCGGCAATCCGCAGACCAGCGTGCTGGGTGGCATCCTGCGGGTGGTGCCGATCGAGCGCATGAATGCGCTGCTGGTGATCTCGCCCCAACCCGCCTACCTCGAGGAGGCGAAGAAGTGGATCACCCGTCTCGACCAGGGTGGTGAAGGCGGTGGGCAGCGCTTTTACGTCTACAACATGCAGAACCAGCGGGCGGAGCGGGTCGCGCCACTGCTGCAGCAGGCCTTCACCGGTCGGGCGTCCGCGGCCGGGGCCCCGTCCCAGCCGACCCTAGCGCCGGGAACGCCGGCGGGTCAGATCGTCTCGCCTCCGGCGTTCCAGGCGCAACCGATCGTCCAGCCGAACACCCCGGCTGCGGTCGCCCCGCCCGCGCAGACCGCCGCCCAGACGGCTGCTCAGACCGCCGCCCAGACGGCTGCCCAGGCGGCGGCGCGCACCGGTG
>JBDSND010000202.1:0-16646 GCA_039915505.1 Casimicrobiaceae bacterium | reverse complement strand
AACAAATCAAGCATAAAAAACCACTTTTAAGTGGTTAATAATACTGGGAATTCTTAAGGAATTTGGTGCCGGATGTCGGAATCGAACTGACGACCTTCGCATTACAAGTGCGCTGCTCTACCAACTGAGCTAATCCGGCGGTGCAGGTGACTGTTGGGGAGTTGCCGTGGTGACTGTTCGCTGTAGCACACACCAACGGTATTTCAAGCAGTTGATTTTAATACTTAATAACCACCATACTTCAATCGCGGCCGTTTACAAACCGCTGCTCTACCAGCTGAGCTATGCCGGCGGGGACTTACTTGATGATCTGCAGGTGCGAAGTCCGCTTGGGTTTCGCCGGGGTTGGCGCATCGTCGGCGTTGGCGCTGGCCGCGCCGGCGGGTCGGTCGAGATCCGCGGGCTCGGTTGCCGAGGTGAGCGAGACCACCGGATCGGGGCTCACCGTGAACGCGAACCCGTAGCCCGTTTCCTTGGCGAAAATGCCCGCGACGGCGCGCATCGGCACGGCGATCTCCTGCGATGCGCCGTTAAATCGAGCGTTGAACTGCACCCACTGGTTGTCGATCGTGAGCCGGCGCGTCGCGGCTGCGCCTACGTTCAGCACAATCTCGCCGTTCTTGACGAAGGCCTGCGGGACCCGGGTCTCGGCGTCCACCTTGACGGCAAGGTACGGCGTGAGGCCGTTGTCGGCACACCACTCGCAGATTGCGCGCAGGAGATAGGGCTTGGCGGATTGCTCGGACATGGTCGAAGTATCCCCGCGGTGTCGCAGCCGGTCAACGCACCGGAGCGGAGGCGCGGAAGGTCTCGATTACTTGCGCATCCCACGCTCCGCAGAGGTCAGCGCCTCGGAGAACGCCGGCCGCGAGAACAGCCGCTCGGCATACTTCATGAGCGGCGCGGACTGCTTGGGCATGGCCACGCCGTAGTAGTCGAGGCGCCACAACAGCGGCGTGATCGCGACGTCGAGCATCGAGTAGTCCTCGCCCAGCATGTACTTGTGCTTGGTAAACACCGGGGCGATCTGCAGCAGGCTGTCGCGCACCATGTTGCGTGCCTTGTCGATCTGCTTCTGGTTGTTGCCCTCCAGGGCGTCGATGTGGCAGAAGAGCTCCTTCTCGAAGCGATGGAGGAACAGCCGCGCACGTGCCCGCATCACCGGATCCGCCGGCATGAGCTGCGGATGCGGAAAGCGCTCGTCGATGTACTCGTTGATGATGTTCGACTCGTGCAGGACGAGATCGCGCTCGACCAGCACCGGCACCTGGTTGTACGGATTCATCACCGCAAGGTCCTCGGGCTTGTGGTCGAGGTCCACGTCAATGATCTGGAAGTCCATGCCCTTTTCATGCAGCACGATGCGGCAGCGCTGGCTGAACGGATCGGTCGTCCCGGAATAGAGGGTCATCATTCGAGTTCTCCTGCGCGTAGCGGGTTGCCCGCGCTGTAGGGCGGGTGATTCGGGTCACGGGTCGGTGGACGCGCCGGGCGACGTCCATCGTCACGGCACAGCCGCCTACAGTCGGCGATGGCGGCCGGCGAGCCTGGCAGGCTAGTGGACGTCCTTCCAGTATTCGCGCTTCATCCAGTACGCGAACAGGAACAGAAGGCTGAGGAACATCAGCACCACGAGTCCGGTGTTGATGCGCTTGGGCTTGGCGGGCTCGCTCATGTAGTCCAGGAAATTCACGAGGTCGGCGACCATGGCCCGGTATTCCTCCGGCCGCATCGTGCCCGGCGTCTCCTGCACGAGTCGCCGCAGTTCTACGGTGTGCCCCTTGCCGGGCGCCAGCACCACCAGCTGCCGGGCCTGGATCGCGGCCGCCTGGGCGGCCTCGTGCTCCTCGAATTCCTTGGTCTCGAGCCGGTTCACGCCCTGCAGATTCCAGAAAACGTGCGGCATCGCCACGTTCGGGAAAACCAGGTTGTTCCAGCCCGAGGGCGTGCTCTCGTCCTTGTAGAAGCCGAGGAAGTAGTTGTAGAGCCACTCGGTGCCGCGCACCCGCGCCTCCACACTCAAATCCGGCGGGACGACGCCGAACCACTGCTTCGCGTCCTTGGCGGGCATGGCGACGGTCATGGTGTCGCCGATCTTTTCGCCGGCGAACATCAGGTTGCCTTGGATCTGCGCCTCGGTCAGGCCGATATCGGTAAGCCGGTTGTAGCGCATGTACTTCGCGCCGTGGCAATTGAGGCAGTAGTTGACGAACGTCCGCGCCCCGCGCTGCAGCGACTCCTGGTCGAGGCGGTGCATGGGCGCCGGCTCCATGCGCACGTCGTTGCCGCCGGAGGCGAACGCGGGGTGGATCGCCGCGAGCAGGAAGGCGAATAACACCCACGCGAGAGGCAGCATGCGCTTTTTCATCGGACTCTCTCGGGAACCGGCTTGGTGCGATCGCGCGCGGTGTACCACGGCATCAGCAGGAAGAACAGGAAGTAGATGACGGTGAGGATGCGCGAGAGCACCGTGGCGCGGTCGGCGCCGCCGAGCAACGGTACGCCGTCGCCGAACTGCCCCCACACGGTCACCGGCACCACGCCCAGGTAACCCAGCACCAGGAAGCTGACGACGAACAGCGCGAGCCACGTCTTGTACAGCCCGCCGCGATACCGGATCGACTTGACCGGGGAGCGATCGATCCACGGCAGGGCAAACAGGACGAGCACCGCGGCGCCCATGACAAGCACGCCCCACACCTGCGTGCCCATCATCGACGGCACGGCGCGCAGCATCGCGTAGAAGGGGGTGAAATACCACACCGGGGCGATGTGCTCCGGCGTCTTCAGCGGATCAGCGGGGATGAAGTTGTTGGCCTCGATGAAGTAGCCACCCATCTCCGGCAGGAAGAACACGATGATCGAGAACACCACCAGGAAGACCACCACGCCGACGATGTCCTTCACCGTGTAGTACGGGTGGCTGTAGATCCCGTCGAGCGGCAGGCCCGTCTTCGGGTCCTTCGGCTGCTTCTTGATCTCGATGCCGTCGGGGTTGTTCGAACCGACCTCGTGCAACGCCATGAGGTGGGCCGCGACGAGACCGAGCAGCACCAGGGGCAGGGCGATCACGTGGAACGCGAAGAACCGGTTGAGGGTGATGTCGGACACGGTGTAATCGCCGCGAATCCACACCGCGAGATCCTCGCCCACGATCGGGATGGAGGAGAACAGGTTCACGATCACCTGCGCGCCCCAGTACGACATCTGGCCCCAGGGAAGGAGGTAGCCGAAGAATGCCTCCGCCATCAGCGCCAGGTAGATTACGCAGCCGATGATCCACAGGAGCTCGCGCGGCTTGCGGTAGCTGCCGTACATGAGGCCGCGGAACATGTGGAGATACACCACCACGAAGAACATCGACGCGCCGGTGGAGTGCATGTAGCGGATGAGCCATCCCCACGACACGTCCCGCATGATGTACTCGACCGACTCGAACGCTTTGGCCGCGTCGGGCTTGTAGTTCATCGTGAGGAAGATGCCGGTGATGATCTGCAGCACCAGCACGAAGGCCGCGAGTGACCCGAAGTAGTACCAGAAGTTGAAATTCTTGGGCGCGACGTAGCGGCCCCACTGGCTCTCCCACAACTCCGTCAGGGGGAAGCGCTCGTCGATCCAGGTGATGAGCTTTGACATGTCGCGTGGATTCCCTTACGCCTTGGCGCTGTCCTCGCCGATGATGATGCGGGTGTCGCCGACGTACTTGTGCGGCGGCACGACGAGATTGGTCGGCGCGGGTACGCCCTTGTAGACGCGGCCGGCGAGGTCGAACTTGGATTGATGGCACGGGCAGAAGAACCCGCCCAGCCAGTCGGGGCCGAGATCCGCTGGGGCAATGTCGGGCCGGAAGGTCGGTGAGCAGCCGAGGTGCGTGCAGATCCCCACGGCGACCCAAATCGCCGGTTTGATCGAGCGCGTCTCGTTCGTGCAGTAGGGTGGCTGCTGCGGCACCGTCGAGTTCGGATCGGCGAGGCGCGGGTCCAGCTTCGGCAGCGTCGCCAGCATCTGCGGCGTCCGATCGAGGATCCAGACTACCTTGCCGCGCCACTCGACGTCGATCTTCTGGCCGGGCTCAATCTTGCTGATGTCGATCTCGACCGGCGCGCCGGCAGCCCTCGCCCGCTCGCTGGGAGCCATCGAGATCATGAACGGCACCGCCGCCGCGACGGCACCCATGCCGCCGACGACACTGGTCGCGCCGATCAGGAACCGGCGCTTGCCCTGGTTCACGCTGCTATCCGCCATCTCGACCCATCTCCCATCCAGTAGTCAGTTGGCAGTTGCCAGTTGCCAGTTGCTGGCTGCTCGTTGCTCGTTGCCCGTTGCAGCCCCGCCTCCGCGAGCACACCCGCGCCGACCCGACCCAATCACGCCACTCCGCCGGTCGAGCGAACCGCCCGGACGACGCCAAACCCGCGCTGGCGACCCCAAACCCTCGATTATAGGCGATTCCCCAACCGCCCCGAAAGCACATCATGGCATCGGCAAGAGCCCCGGGTCAGGCCCCCGGCCCCTAGCTAGGGCCCACGGGAAGGGGGCGCGGACGGCGCGAGCGGGGTGTCCAGGACTTCGGCGCGTTTGTCGAGGCACGCCCATTGCTTCGCCCTCTATAATCAGTGCGACCCTCCACGTCCCAATTCCCGTGCTCCGCAAATTCTGGCTGTTGTTTGCACAGGCCTGCACCGTCAGCCTGGCCGCGCTTTTCGTGGTCGCGACCCTGCGACCCGACCTCCTGCCCGCTCTTGGCGACAACGGGCGCAGCGACAGCGTGGTCACGCTCCAGGCGCCTTCGTCGTCCGGCCCATCGACCTCGCGGCGCCCGGAGAGCTTTGCCGAGGCCGTCGAGAAGGCCATACCGGCGGTGGTGAATATTTACACCAGCAAGGGCGTCCGCAGCCGTCATCCCCTGCTCGAGGACTCGCTGCTTCGCCGGTACTTTCCGAAGCTCGAGGACGATGCGCCCAGGCAGCGCGCTACCAGCCTCGGCTCCGGGGTGATCGTCTCCACGGACGGGTACATCCTGACCAATCACCACGTGGTCGAAGGCGCCGACGACATCCAGGTGGTCCTGCAGGATGGGAAGCGGCTTTCGGCACAAGTCCGGGGCACCGATCCGGAATCGGACCTGGCGGTGCTGAAGACCTCCGCCGACAACCTGCCGGCCATCACCTTCGGCGGTCTCGAGGGCGTGCGGGTGGGTGACTTCGTGCTCGCCATCGGCAACCCGTTCGGATTCGGCAACACGGTTACCTCGGGTATCGTTAGTGCACTCGGCCGCAATCACCTCGGGGTGAACCGATTCGAGGACTTCATCCAGACCGACGCCGCGATCAACCCCGGCAATTCGGGCGGAGCGCTGGTCGATGCATCCGGGCATCTCATCGGCATCAACAGCACCATCTATTCCCAGTCGGGAGGATCGATGGGCATCGCGTTCGCCATTCCCGTGTCGATCGCACGCAACGTGCTCGAGCAGATCATCCGCGATGGCGAGGTGACCCGCGGCTGGTTCGGCCTCGAGCCCCAGGACCTCACCGACAATCTCGCGCGCACCATGGCAGTCGACCCCGCCACCGGGGTGGTGGTGCGCAACGTGGTGCGCAACGGCCCGGCGGATCGCGCTGGCCTACGGATACGCGACGTCGTGGTCGCCATCGACGGCAAGCCTGTTCGCGACACCGCCGCGCTGCTGGCGCGCATTGCCGAGCTTCCGCCCGGTACGGCGAGCCGGGTGAAACTGGTGCGCGAAAAGAAGTTCGTGGAAGTCGAAGTGACGGCCGGCAAGCGACCGCGGCCGCAGGAATAGGCCGCGTCAGCCCGAGCCGACTTCGGATGTTTCGTCGGCCCGTGCCGGCGGCAGCACGAATCGCGCGACGAACAGGCCGAGCTCATAAAGCACCCACAGCGGGATCGCCAGCAGGAGCTGCGACACCACGTCGGGTGGGGTGAACACGGCGCCGATCACGAAGGCGCCGACGATCACGTAGGAACGGATGCTGCGCAGCTTGTCGAGGGATACGACACCCAGGCGGACAAGCACGATCACCACCACCGGGACCTCGAAGGTCAGACCGAAGGCGATGAACATGGTGAGCACGAACGACAGGTATTTGTCGATGTCGGTCATCATCTGCACGCCGGCCGGGGTGTAGCTCGCGAAAAACTTGAACGCGATCGGGAACACCACGAAGTACGCGAACGCCATCCCGAAGCCGAAGAACACCACCGAGGACGCCATCACCGGTATCGCCAGCGTCTTCTCGTGCTGGTAGAGACCCGGCGCGACAAACGCCCACACCTGCCAGAGCACGATCGGCAGGGCCAAAAGGAAAGCGGCCATCAGCGTCACCTTGAGGGGCACCAGGAAGGTGCCCGTGACGTCGGTCGCGATCATCGTCGCGCCCTGTGGCAGGGCGGCGAGCAGCGGTGCTGCCAGCGCCGCGTAGATGTCCTTGGCAAACGGCACCAGGCAGATCAGGACGATCCCCACGGCGATGATCGCGCGCATCAGCCGCGTGCGCAGCTCGACTAAGTGCGAGATGAAGGTTTCCTGCGGCCCTTCGTGCACGCCCGGATCGCTCATCGGCCCGCCGCGTCGAGGGGTGCCGTGCGGCCGAGGGGTCCCGTGTGGCCAGCTTGAAGCCCGCCCACGACGCCACGGCATGAAGAAAATAACTGCCGGAAATCACCGTATCTCATGGCCGTTCCAGGCCGGGCAGGCTCGGCTGGCGTGGCGGCTCGGGCGGCACTTTGGCCTGCGGCAAGACGGGGTCCGCGGGCGGCACACCTCCTAAGGACTCGGCGTTCAGTGCCGGGGCCTGCGGATGAGGCTCGGCGCCGCTCGCCGCGGCGTTGAGCTCGCTCTCGACGCTGCGCACACTGTGCTCGACCTGGTTCGCTGCCGAATGCACCGACGTCTCGATCTCCTGCGCAGCCGAACGCACCTGCTGCTGCAGCTTGCGCAGCTCATCGAGTTCCATCTCGCGGCTGATGTCGGACTTCACGTCCGAAACGTAGCGCTGCAAGCGGCCGAAGAGATGACCGAGCGTGCGCGCTGTCTTCGGCAGACGCTCGGGGCCGATGACGATCAACGCCACAACGGCGATGACCAGGATTTCGCTGAAGGCGATGTCGAACATGAGGGGAAGGAGTGGAACGACGGGATGCCGGTCGCCCTCGAGGCCGGCAGGCTACCGCGCCGCGTGCCGCGGAAACGGTGGCGGGCGACCTTCAGGTGCGGCTCGAAGTCTCCTTCTTGACCTCCGCATCGATCGTCTTACCGCTGATTTGCTGCGGCGACTCGTCACCCTGCGCGGCCGCTTCGCCCTCGCCGGTCTTCATGCCTTCCTTGAAGCCTTTCACCGCACCACCGAGGTCCTGCCCGATGTTGCGCAACTTCTTGGTCCCGAAGATCAGGACCACCACCAGCAGTACGATCAGCCAGTGCCAGATACTAAGGCCACCCATGTCGTTCTCTCCTCGTTGTTGACTATGCGCCGCGCGGCAGCATGTGGCCGAGGCGCTCGGGTCCGCCGATCACGTGCACGTGGACGTGCTGGACGTCCTGCCGGGCAATGCGGCCGGTGTTGACGATCGTCCGGTAGCCGTCCGGCGACCCGTTCTCCTGGGCCAGCTTGCCGGTTAGCACCAGGATGCGGCCAAGTACCCCCGCGTCGTCCGCGCCGGCCTCGGCCAGCGAGTCGATGTGCCGCTTCGGAATGATCATGAAATGGGTCGGAGCGACCGGATTGATGTCGTGGAAGGCGAGGATCTCATCGTCCTCGTACACCTTACGCGCTGGCACCTCGCCGCGCGCGATCCGGCAAAAGATGCAGTCCTGCGCGGCTCCACTCATCGCTTCCATCTCCCGACTTGGTTCGGCTCCATCCAGCCGATGCGCGGCACACGCACCGCAGCGGTGCGTGCCATTCCCTCATTGTAACGTCTTGGTTGAGCCGGGGCCGCGCACGGTTATTGGCGGGCGGCTTTCTCGGAGATCCCGGACAAGCCTTCTCGTCGGGCAAGCTCGGTCCGGATGTCGGCGGGTGACAGGCCGAAGCGGGCCAGCAGCACCATGCAATGGAACCAGAGGTCGGCCACCTCCGCCGTGATGCGGGCCGGATCGCCATCCTTGCCGGCCATGATGGTTTCCGCCGCTTCCTCGCCGATTTTTTTCAGGATGGCGTCGTCGCCCTTGGCAAACAGCGCCGCGACGTAGGACCTCCCCGGATCCGTGTCGCGCCGGCTGGCGATGACGGCCGCCAGTCGATCGAGCACGTCGCCGGCTTCGGGGCGATCAGCCGGGTCCATAAATCGTCTCCGGGTCGACCAGCACGGGTTCGTCGTCGACCCAACGGTCCCCCTCCAGTCGCAGGAAGAAGCACCGCGCATGACCGGTATGACAGGCGATGCCGCCGGCTTGCTCGACCGCGAGCAAGATCGCGTCATTGTCGCAGTCGAGCCGAATCGCGCGCACCTGCTGGACGTGCCCGGACGATTCGCCCTTGCGCCAGAGGCGGCGACGGGAGCGCGACCAGTAATGCGCCTCGCCCGTTGCGGCGGTAAGGGCCAGGGCTTCCCGGTTCATCCACGCCAGGGTGAGCACCGTGCCGGTCTCGGCGTCCTGGGCGATCGCGGTCACCAGGCCATCGCCGCTCCAACGCACCGCATCGAGCCACGCCGGTGCGCCCGTCTGCGCGGTGGTGCCACGCTCCGCGTTCACGTGCGGACCTCGATGCCAGCCGCCGCCATGGCTGCCTTCGCTTGGCCGACGGTGAACTCGCCGTAGTGGAAAATGGATGCCGCCAGCACCGCATCCGCGCCACCGTCGCGAACCCCGGCGACGAGATCGTCGAGCGACCCCACCCCGCCCGACGCGATCACCGGCACATCGACCGCGTCGGCGACGGCCCGGGTGAGGGCGAGATCGAAGCCGGAGCGGGCGCCATCGCGGTCCATACTGGTAAGCAGAATTTCTCCCGCGCCACGGCGCACCACCTCGCGCGCCCAGGCTATGGCGTCGAGCCCGGTGGGCGTGCGGCCGCCGTGGGTATACACCTCCCATGCCTGCGCACCCGATTGCTTGGCGTCGATCGCCGCCACGATGCACTGCGCGCCATAGCGCCCTGCCGCCGCCTCGAACAACGCCGGGTTGCGGACCCCGGCCGTGTTGATGCTGACCTTGTCGGCACCGGCATTGAGTAACGCGCGGATGTCCTCGACCGAATTCACGCCCCCGCCCACCGTCAACGGAATAAAAACCTGATCGGCAACGGCCTCGATCATTTCGTAGAGCAGGCCGCGGGTCTCCACGCTGGCCCGGATGTCGAGAAAGGTGAGTTCGTCGGCGCCCTGGTCGTCGTAGCGCCGCGCGACCTCCACCGGATCGCCGGCATCACGCAGGTTGACGAAGTTGACGCCCTTGACCACGCGCCCGGCGGCCACGTCGAGGCAGGGAATGATCCGCTTGGCCAGGCCCATCGCGATCACCGTACGGGAAGGACGGGTGGCACCGTGCGCCGCCCGCGCCTCGGACGCACCACTTCAGCCGCCCTTGGCGGCCTGTTGCGCCAACTTGAAATCGAGGCGGCCCTCGTAGAGCGCCCGGCCGGCAATGGCGCCGATGATGCCGTCGTTCTCGTAGCGTATGAGCTCCTTGATCTCGTCGATCGTCGTGAGCCCGCCGGAGGCGATCACCGGCACCCGCATCGCCTTGGCGAGCTTGACCGTCGCCTCGATGTTGACACCGGTCAGCATGCCGTCGCGGCCGATGTCGGTGTAGACGATCGCCTCGACGCCGTAATCCTCGAACTTGCGGGCGAGATCGATCACGTCGTGGCCGGTCATCTTCGACCAGCCGTCGGTCGCCACCTTGCCCTCGCGGGCGTCGAGTCCCACCACGATATGACCGGGGAACGCGTAGCAGGCGTCGTGCAGGAATCCGGGATTCTTCACCGCCGCCGTGCCGATCACCACGTAGGTGATGCCGTCGTCGAGATAGCGCTCGATGGTGTCGAGATCGCGGATGCCACCGCCGAGCTGCACGGGGATCTCCTCACCGATCACGCTCACGATCTCGCGGATCGCGAGCTCGTTCTTCGGCACCCCGGCCACGGCGCCGTTGAGATCCACGAGGTGCAGCCGCTCGGCGCCCTGCTCCAGCCAGTGCTGCGCCATGGCGGCGGGGTCCTCCGAGAACACGGTGGCGGTGTGCATCTCACCCTGCTTCAGGCGAACGCAATGGCCGTCCTTGATATCGATGGCGGGGATGATCTGCATGGCGAGCCGGGGTCGTGAGGACGACGAGGATGGGGCAAGGGGACGGCGCTGGCGGCAGCTGGGCGCCGCGCCTCAGGCGTGGCCATCCCAAGTGACGAAGTTGGCGAGGAGTCGGAGTCCTGCGCGGTGGCTTTTTTCCGGATGGAACTGCGTCGCGAAGATATTAGCCCGTGCCACCGCGCAAGTAAACGCCGCCGGATAGTCCGCGGTGCCGGCGATCACCGACGGGTCGGACGGCTCGGGGTAGAAGCTGTGGGCGAAGTAGAAACGGCTCTGGTCCGGGATGCCCGACCATAGCGGATGCGCCCGGGCCTGCCGCACCCGGTCCCAGCCCATGTGGGGAACCTTGAGGCGATCACCCGACGCTGTTTGCATCGCCGCCTCGGCGAAACGCACGACCCGGCCGTCGAGAAGGCCCAGGCAGGCGGTCGGACCCTCCTCGCTTTTCGCGAAGAGCATCTGCAAGCCGAGGCAGATGCCGAGGAAAGGCCGGTCGCGGATCACCTCGCGCACCACCTCGGCAAGACCGGTATCGATCAGGCAGCGCATGCAGTCGGGCATGGCGCTCTGCCCCGGCAGCACGATACGCTCGGCCGCACGGATCACCTCCGGCCGATCGGTGACGACGACTTCCCGGTCGGGCGCCACGTGGTGGAGTGCCTTGGCAACGGAGCGAAGGTTGCCCATGCCGTAGTCGACGACGACGATCATTTCAGGCCAAAGGAGTCAGATCGGAGATCAAGAAGCAAACGCCGAGGAAGGAAGCACCCATGCTCGCGGCGTCGATTCGAGGCGCGGCCGTCACGAAACGCGAATCAAGGCGCGGGTCGGCAACGGCCTTGCAACAGGATCGATCGCCCACGGCGACGACCCCAGCCCGGACGCACGCGAGCGGGCGTGAACCGCCGACCGGTCGCCTTTACCGCAAAGAATACCCGGTCTTGCGACTTCGACCTCGGTCCCCTAATGCCTGACCTCGGGTCAGAGGCTGCCCTTGGTCGACGGCACGATTCCGGCCGCCCGCGGATCGGGCGACATCGCCATCCGCAACGCCCGGGCGAACGCCTTGAACACCGTCTCGGCCTGGTGATGCGCGTTGTCGCCGCGCAGGTTGTCGAGGTGGACCGTGATGAGCGCGTGATTGACGAGGCCCTGGAAGAATTCGTGGGCGAGGTCCACGTCGAAGGTGCCGATGAGGGCGCGGGTGAAGGGCACGTGGAACTCGAGCCCGGGACGGCCGGAGAGATCTACCACCGCCCGCGACAGGGCCTCGTCGAGCGGCACGTACGCATGACCGTAGCGGGTGAGGCCCGTCTTGTCGCCCAGTGCCGCCTTGAGCGCCTGGCCTAGGGTGATGCCGATATCCTCGACAGTGTGGTGGGCGTCGATGTGCAGATCACCGCGCGCCCGCACGGTCAGGTCGACCATGCCGTGGCGGGCAATCTGGTCGAGCATGTGGTCGAGGAACGGCACGCCGCTGTCGAGCTCGGCCCGGCCGGAACCGTCGAGGTCGATCTCGACCGTGATCTGGGTCTCGGCCGTGTTGCGGGTGATCGCGGCGGTACGCGGCGCGGGCGCGAGTGGTGCGTTCATGCGAGGGCCTCGAGTGCGTTGACGACTGCAGCGTTCTCCGCGGGCGTGCCGACCGTCACGCGCAAGCAATGCGCCAGGAGCGGATGCATGCCGTGCAGGTTCTTGACCAGGATTCCCGCTCGCGCGAGCGCCTCAAACCAGTGCGGCGCATCGGGTACGCGCACCACCAGGAAATTGGCTTGCGTTTCCGCCGTGACGAGCCCGGGCATACCGGATATCGCTGCGGCCAGCCGCGCGCGCTCGGCGCGGATCGCTGCCGCCTGGCCGGCGAGAAGATCCGGCTCGGCGAGCAAGAGCGGCACCACCGCCTGGGTGAGCACGTTGAGATTATAAGGCGCCCGCACCTTGTCGAACTCGCCGATCCAGGCGTGCGGCCCGACAGCGTAGCCCAGGCGCAGCCCAGCCATACCGATCTTGGAGACGGTTCGCAAGACCACCACGTTCGGGTAATCGCCCGCACGCCCGAGGAAGCTCGCCGACGCGAAGGCGGCATACGCCTCGTCGATCACCACCAGACCAGGGGTGAGGTCGATGATCTCTTCCACTTCCTCCGCGTGGAACAAATTTCCGGTCGGATTGTTGGGATACGCGAGGAAGACTAGCGCCGGCTGCTCGCGGGCGATCGCCCGCCGCATCGCGGGCATGTCGAGATTCCAGTCCGGCAGCAGGTCGACCCCCACGAACCGCATGTGGGCGTAGAGCGCGTTCGAGCGGTACATGACGAACGTCGGCTCGGGCGCGAGCATCACCGCGCCCGGCGCCGCTAGCGTGCAGGTGATGATCTGGATGAGCTCATCCGAGCCGTTGCCGAGGATGAGGCCCAACTCGGGATCGATGGCGAACGTACTGCGAAGGGCCTCCGCGGCCCGCCGCGCCCCGCCATCGGGATAGCGATTCACGGCGACGTCGGCGACCACGCTCGCCATCCGCGACCGGACGGCATCCGGCAGGGCATACGGATTTTCCATCGCGTCGAGCTTGATCATGCCTGCCGCGTCGGCGACGTGGTAGGGCGCAAGGGCGCGGATCTCCGGCCGCACGAAGGCCGCTGCACGCCCGGCTGCCGCGGCGTCGCGCGATGATGGGTCCTGGTGGGGCGTGAGTTCGGCGGAGTTGGGCATGGGCGGCGGATCGCTCGGAGCGGGCGTGTTCGACGACGGTGGTGGGTCGCAGCGAGGCGCCACGCGGCCAGCGCCGGGCGCGGGAGGTTCAGTCGCGACGGTGACGCCCGGCGGGATCGGTCATCCGGTACTCGGCGCTCCTGGCGTGGGCCTGGAGACCTTCCCCATGCGCGAGGGTGCTGGCAACTGAAGCCAACGTCGCAGCCGCTTCCGGGACGATGTCGAGAATGCTCGAGCGCTTCTGGAAGTCGTAGACCCCCAGGGGGGACGAGAAGCGCGCCGTACGGCCGGTGGGCAGCACGTGATTGGGACCGGCGCAGTAGTCGCCCAGGGCTTCCGGGGTGTGGTGGCCGATGAAGATCGCGCCGGCGTGGCGGATCTTCGGGACGAGCGCCCGTGGCTCGCGCACCGCCAGTTCGAGGTGCTCGGGCGCCATCTGGTTGGCGACGTCGCATGCCTGGTCGAGGTCGCGCACCTTGATGAGCGCGCCGCGACCGGCGAACGACGCACAGATGATCGCGCGTCGCGGCAGCGAATCGATGAGGCGATGCGCGCTTTCCGCCACCGCCTGCAGGAATGCGGCATCGGGTGTGACCAGGATCGCCTGGGCAAGCTCGTCGTGCTCGGCCTGAGAAAAGAGATCCATCGCCACCCAGTCGGGATTGGCGCTGGCGTCGGCGATGACCAAAATTTCCGAGACGCCGGCCACCATGTCGATGCCGACCGCACCGAACACGCGGCGCTTTGCGGCGGCGACATAGGCGTTGCCCGGGCCGCAGATCTTGTCGACCGCAGGAATGGTCGCCGTGCCATAGGCGAGGGCGGCAACCGCCTGCGCCCCGCCGATGGTGAAGGCCCGCGATACCCCGGCGAGGTGCGCCGCGGCGAGCACCAATGGATTGCGCGCCCCGTCCGGGGCCGGCACCACCATGATGATCTCCGGCACCCCCGCGACGTGCGCGGGAATCGCGTTCATCAGCACCGTCGATGGATAGGCGGCCTTGCCGCCCGGCACGTACAGGCCGACGCGATCGAGCGCGGTAACCCGCTGGCCGAATTCGCTGCCATCCTCGTCGCGATACGACCACGAGGTCAGCGCCTGGCGCTCGTGATAGCTACGGATGCGCCGTGCAGCCGTTGCCAGCGCGTCGCGCTGGGCTGCGGGGAGTGCCGTGAAGGCAGCCGCCATGTCCGCCTGTGAAATCTCCAGCGCGGCGACGCTCGGCGCGTGGAGACGGTCGAACTGTGCGGTGTACTCGAGCAGGGCGGGATCGCCGCGGCTGCGCACGTCGGCCACGATGCTCGCGACGCGCGCGTCGATCTCGGGGTTCTGCGCCGCCTCGAAGGCAATGAGCCGCGCGAACTCGGCTTCGAACCCCGGCAGGGCGGTATCCAGCCGGCGCAGGGTCAGCGTCGACACGCTCACGACGAGATACCCTCCGGGCGCAATGCCGGCGCTTCCACCGCAGGGACAGTGCCCCCGGCCGCCACGGCTGCTGCAAACGCACGCAGCACCGGCTGCACGAACGCCCGCTTGAGCTTCAGCGCAGCTGGATTGACCACCAGCCGGGCACTGATCGGCATGATGGTCTCGACCTCCACCAGGTCATTCGCCTTAAGGGTATTGCCGCTGCTTACGAGGTCGACGATCACGTCGGCGAGACCGGTGAGCGGTGCGAGCTCCATGGAGCCGTACAGCTTGATCAGGTCGACATGCATGCTCTTTGCCGCGAAGTGCTCGCGCGCGATCCGCACGTACTTGGTCGCGACCCGCACCCGGCCGCCACGCTGCACCGACGCCGCCCAGTCGAAGCCGCGGCGCGTGGCCACGACCATGCGACAACGGCCGATGCCAAGATCGAGCGGCTGGTACAGGCCCTCGCCGCCGTGCTCGAGCAGCACGTCCTTGCCGGCCACGCCGAGATCGGCCGCACCGTACTGCACGTAAGTCGGCACGTCCGATGCCCGTACGATCAGGAGCGACACCCCGGGCGTGCCGGTGGCGATGATGAGCTTGCGCGAACGCTCCGGGTCTTCGACCGGATGCACGTTGGCCGCCGCGAGTAGCGGCAGGGTCTCGTCGTAGATGCGCCCCTTGGAGAGGGCGAGGGTGAGGGTGGTCACGAAGGCTGCCGTGGGATGCCGAACCCGGTATTTTACCGGACGGCCCTTGCCTCACGCCGACAGCGGTCGAACGCGCAGTTTCGCATCAGCAGCAGGGGCGCGGAACTGGGCATGGGCGCGCTCGCTCACTGCTGCGCGGTGCGGGCGTTCACGGCCGGCGCCAGCGGCGTGCTGCTGCGATAGGGATTGATGTCGATGCCGCCGCGCCGGGTGAAGCGTGCGTAGACCTGCAGGCTCTGCGGTGCGCAGCGCCGCCAGAGGTCCATGAAAACCTGCTCAACGCAATGCTCGTGGAAGCCCGGCTGCAGCCGGTACGACACGAGATAGCGCAGCAAGCCGTGGCGGTCGAGCGCGTTGCCCTGGTAGCGGATCACCACTGTGGCGTAATCGGGCTGGCCGGTGACCGGGCACACCGAGCGGAACAGGCGGGTGTGGAGCGTTTCGTCGACGCGCACGCCGCGCGCCACCAGCGCATCGGGCGACGGCACGGGGTCGGCCACCACATCGGCCACCGCGAACGGCAGGTCATCGAGCGATGTACCGTCCGGCTCGTGCAGCCGGAGTCCGGCGAAGGCCTCGGGCAAGGCCAGGGTGACCTCGACCTCGGCGCGACTCGCCGCAGCCAGGTCGGCGCGGATCGTCGCCGCCACCGCCGCAGGCGATGCAAACCGGGTCTGATTGAACGCCGTCAGGTAGAGCTTCATCGATTTCGACTCGACGATGCACGGTGAGGTTGCCGGGACCCGCAGGGTGGCAATGGCGACGGCCGGTTTGCCGGACGGCTCCAGCCAGGACAGCTCGTACGCGGTCCAGAGATCCTCGCCGTGGAAGGGAAGCGGCGTCGCCACGCCCAGCGCAGCACGCAGCGGGCCACGCTCCACGGCGAAGAGCAACGCCGGATCGTAACGATCGCTATACGTCGTGGCGTGGCCGAGCGGCGAAGCGGCGAGATCGGTCATGTCAGGCTAGCGGACGCGACGGCCCGCGCAACCCACGCGTCCTGGCCATGGCTTGCACGGCGGATCAGCTCACCCGGCGGATGATGGCGCCGAGCGCCGACAGTTTTTCCTCGATGCGCTCGTAGCCGCGGTCAAGATGATAGATCCGATCGATCACCGTCTCGCCATGGGCGACGAGCCCGGCGATGACCAGGCACGCCGACGCCCGCAGGTCGGTCGCCATGACATTCGCGCCGGTGAGCCGTGCCACGCCACGCACGCGCGCGGTGTGGCCTTCCACCTCGATATCCGCGCCGAGACGGCGCAGCTCCTGGACATGCATCATCCGGTTCTCGAAGATGGTCTCGGTAATCTCGGTCACACCCTCGGCGCAGGCGGCCAGCGCCATCATCTGCGCTTGCATATCCGTTGGAAACCCCGGATAGGGCTCGGTCGCGAACGCAATACTTCGCAGCGGGGCCTGCCGAGACACCCGAATGTGGTCGTTGCCCACCTCGATGTCGGCGCCTGCGGTGCGCAGCGATTCGAGTACGGCCTCGAGGGTGTTGGGGTCGGTGTGCTCGAGCACTGC
>JBDSND010000187.1:0-34211 GCA_039915505.1 Casimicrobiaceae bacterium | reverse complement strand
AGCACGAAGCCCTTTGCGGCGTACTCGGTCTTGACCTTATCGTGCACCGCCTTGCGGTCGGTCATCGGCTCGGCCTTGAGCACGACCAGGAGCATCGTGCCGGTGTATTCGGGATAGAGGTCGATCTGCTTTTCCTCCATCGCCTTGTGGGCGATGAGGGTGCCGCCGAGGTTGAGCTTCCGCTCGACCTTGATGCCGGCGGCTTCGAGCGCCTGGGCATAGATCTCGGCGACGACGAACTGCTCGGTGAAGTTCTTGGATCCGACCTTGACCTGGGCGATCGTCGGGGTTGCGATTAGGGATGAAACGAGCGCGACCAGGAGGCCGCGCGCAAAGCGCTTGATCATCGGGGACTCCCGCGGAAAAGTGAACTCGATTCTGACACACGCCGCGCCCTTCTGCGGGTGCGATCCGCTAGACAAGCACCGGGTAGCCCAGGCGATCGGTCGCCGCCGCGTCCGCGGCGAGGCCGGCGTACGCCGCCTGATCGATCGGTTCGAAGCGAAGCAGGACGAGATCGCGGCGGACCGGGTCGAGCTCGGGCGCGTGCCCCACGGCGGTCAGGGCCGCGACGACGCGCACCCTGTCCTCGGCTGCCATGTGCGGCGATGCGATCAGGGGCGGGATCGGCGTGGGCGGTGTGGCCGCGACCGTCCGGATGCGCGCGACCAGGCCGGGCTCGTGCCGGCGCAGCAGATCGAGCGCGTAGCTGTCGACGGGACCGACGTCGGCCTCCCCGCGGGCAACGGCCTCGACGACTGCCCGCGGCGTGACCAGGGGACCGATCATGGCGGCGAAGAGCGGCGCAGCCGAGCGCGCTGCGTAAGGGGCGAAAAAACGGCGCACAGCCTGGTAGCCCGACTGCGACTCCGGGGTGGTGTACGCCATGCGCCGTCCGAGCATCGCCGCGGCATCGGCAATCGGCGCGTCGGCCGCCACCACGAGCTCGGTCCAATACAAAGGCCGGCCACCATACGAGGCAGGACTGGGGACCGGGGCAGCGAGCACCTGGGGCGGTACTGCGGCGCGCGACAACGGGAAGCCGCACATGAAGGCGCACGCCAGGTCGGCGCGCGCCCAGAGCTCCGGGAGCGGGCGCGGCGGCGGAAAGTCGAACACCTCGCAATCGATGCCGGCGCGCCGCACGACCCATTCCAGCAGAGTCCGCCACGCAGCCACGGCGCCGGGCGCGACGCCGTACATCCGGGCGTTGGCGATCATGGGGTACCTGGACCGAAACCCGAGCCGCTATTCGATGGTGATCTTCGCGTCGCGCACGATCTTGCTCCACTTGACCGTTTCCGTCTGGATCATGGCGCCGAAGGCCTGCGGGGTATTGCCGATCGGCTCCGCACCGAGCCCGACGAGCTTCTCGCGCACCTCCGGCTCGTGCAGTGCCGTGGCGATCGCGGATTGCAAACGCGCGACAATCTCCGGGGGCGTCGCCGCAGGCGCGACGATGCCGTACCACGAGACCACCTCGAAGCCCGGCAATCCAGACTCTGCCACCGTCGGCAACTCGGGCGCTGCCGCGATCCGCTTGGCGCTCGCCACCGCAAGGCCCTCGAGCTTGCCCGCCTTGATGTGCTGCAGCACCGACGACGTGCCGGCGAACATCACCTGCACCTGGCCGCCGAGCACCGCGGTCACCGCCGGCGCAACGCCGCTGAAGGGCACGTGCACCATGTCCACTCCCGCCATGCTCTTGAAAAGCTCGCCGGCGAGATGGGCGCCGCTGCCGGGGCCGGGCGAGGAAAAATTGAGCGCGCCCGGATGCGCCTTGGCGTAACGGACGAGATCGGCGACCGATTTCACGCCGAGGCTCGGGTTCACCACCAGGATGTTGGGCACCGCGGCGAGCACAGTCACGGGCGCGAAGTCGCGCCCTACGTCGTAGGGCACGCTGCGGTAGAGGCTCGGGTTGACGGTGAGATTGCCGGCCGGCGCGAGCACCAGGGTGTAGCCGTCCGGTGCGGCCTTTGCCCCCAGTTCCATCGCGATGTTGCCGCCGGCCCCCGGACGATTCTCGACGACCACGGGCTTGCCGAAGCTCGCGCCGAGGCGCTCACCTACGACCCGGCCCAGCACGTCCGCCGGGCCGCCGGGCGGGAAGGGCACCAGAAGGCGGATCGGCTTCGCGGGATACGCTTCCGCGGCGACGGCAACGGCGGGAAGCGAGAGTCCCAACACGGACAGCAGACAGACGAGGGTGCGCACGAGGCACGGCATGAACGACTCCTTGGAAATAGTCCCGGGTCCCTGCACCCGGATCACGCAAACCGCAGCGACTGGCCGACACCCTGCGCCGCGGCCTTGACCAGCAAAGCGTGGCCGAGTGCGATGTCGCTGATCGACAGGCCGCGATGCCAGAATAGGTTGGTTTCGTCATCGCTCTGCCGGCCGGGTTTCTTGCCCGCGACGATCTCGCCCAGCTCCGCGTGCAGCGTTTGCTCGGACAGTTTGCCGGCTTCCACATGCGCGCGCAGCGAGCCGAACATGCCGCCCTTGCACTGGCCCCAGTCGTCGACCACCAGCTTGTCCATGATGTCGGTAAGCGAGAGCTCGATCGCACTCATGGTGCCGTAGGGCACGACGAAGGCACCTTTCTTGATCCAAGCAGTCTTGAGCAGCGGAGTCGGCTTTTCAAGGCGGGAGGCCTCGACCACGATATCGGCGTCGCGCACGCAGGACTCCCAGTCGGTGGTAGCGACCACCTTCTTGCCGAGGTCGGCGGACAGCCGCGCCGCAAACGCCTCGCGACTTTCCGGGCGCCGCGAGTGCACCCGGATCTCGTCGAAATCGAACAGGCGGTCGAGCAGCCGCACGTTCCAGTACGCGGTACCGCGTGCGCCGACGTGGCCGAGCACCTTGCTGTCCTTCCTTGCCAGGTGCCGTGCGCCGATCGCCGTGAGCGCGCCGGTGCGCATGTCGGTGATGGCGCTGGCGTCGATCACCGCCACCGGCATGCCGGTGCGTGGATCGAACAGGTTGAGGAGCGCCATCTCCGAGGGCAGGTCCTGCTTGTAGTTGTCGACGTAGTCACCGACGATCTTCACCCCCGCCAGGCCGAGCGGGGCGATATAACCACGCAATACGTTGAAGTGCCCGTTGAACGCGGGATCGGGAATGAGGTGCACCCGCGGCTCGATCACGGTCTCGCCACGACCCTGGGCGAGGAGTCCGCTTTCCACCGCCGCCAGGATCTCGTCGCCGGACAAGGCCAGGGCGGCGACGTCCGGGCCGTTGAGATACTGCATGTGGATCGATTTCATGCGGTCAGTTCCTTCAAGGCGGCCGCAAAGCGCGCGGCGATCGCCTGCTCCTGCGGGTGATGCCCCTCGCGGACCGTCCAGTGTCCGCGCACCATGACGTCGCGTACTGGATTACCCTGCCCGCAGAACACCAGCGCGTCGATCCAGGTGGCAGAATCCTTGCCGACCAGTGCCGGATGGGCGGAATCGAGCACGATGAGGTCGGCGTACATGCCGGACTGGATCCCGTCGATCGGCTGCCCCGCGGCGGTCGCACCGCCCCGCAGTGCCGCACAGTAGAGCGCTTCGCCGACCGAGCCACCGTGCGCAGGAGCCAGCACGTTGCGCTCGCGGCGCACCAGTCGCTGGGCGTACTCCAGCCAGCGCAGCTCCTCCGCTGCGCCGGTCGAGACATTGCTGTCGCTGCCGATGCCCCACGCGCCCCCCTCGCGACTGTACGCATCCAGAGGATAGATGCCGTCGCCGAGATTGGCCTCGGTGGTCGGACACAACCCGACGATCGCCCCTGAGCGCGCGACCTCGCGCTGCTCCTGCACGGTCATGTGGGTGGCGTGCACCAAGCACCACTGCGGGGTCACATCGATCTCGCCGAGCAGCCATTCGACCGAGCGCCGGCCGCTCCATGCGACGCATTCGTCGACCTCGCGGGTCTGCTCGGCGATGTGTATATGGATGGGAGCGGACGTTCCACGGGGCGCATCCAGCGTCGCCAGTCCAGCCACGACCTCGTGCAGCGCCGCCCGCGGTACGGCGCGCAGGGAGTGCGGCGCGATGCCGACGGCGAAGCCGGGCTCCTCGCCGTGCCGTTGGCGGAGGGTTTCCACCAGGCGCAGCACCATGGCTGGATCGCCCGCGAAGCGTCGCTGGCCCGGCGCAAGGGGCGCGGCCTCGAAGTTCGAGACCATGTAGAGCACTGGCAGGAGCGTCAGACCGATGCCGGTGGCGCGGGCGCTTTGCACCAGCCGTTCCGCCATCTCGGCCGGATCGGCGAACGGCTTGCCGTCGTGATCGTGGTGCACGTAGTGGAACTCGCACACCGTGGTGTAGCCGCCCTTTTGCAGCTCGACGAACAATTGCGCGGCGATGGCTTCGAGGGTGTCGGGTGAAAGCCGCGCCACGAAGCCGTACATCGCCTCCCGCCAGGTCCAGAAGCTATCGGTGCGATCGGCGACGCGATGTTCGGTGAGGCCCGCGAAGGCGCGCTGGAACGCGTGCGAATGCAAATCGGCGACCCCGGGCAGCACCGGCCCGGCAAGGCGTTCGTCGCCGGCGGCGGCGGTGACGTCCGTTTCGACCGCGGTGATCGTGCCGGACGCGTCGATCGACACTCGCACGTCGCGTGCCCAGCCCTCGGGCAGAAAGGCGTGTTCGGCGAACAGGGTGGTCATTGGGATTGCCGCTTGCGTGCCCAGTCGAGCATGACCCCGACGAAGGCTTCGAGCAGCGGCACGAGATGCCCCGCCCGTGCCGGGTCGTAGGCATAGGGCGCGTCTTCCTGCATGTAGGTGCATTCCGCGAGCTCGAGCTGCACGGCGTGGATGTTGTGGTCGGGACGGCCGTAATGGCGAGTGATGTAGCCACCCTTGAAACGTCCGTCGAGCACGCTGGTATAGGCGGGCTCGGCCTTGCACAGCGCCAGCAGGCGCTCACCGAGCTCGGGGTCTGCGGCCCGGCCGTCGGCGGTGCCGATGTTGAGGTCCCACAGCCGCCCCTCGAAAAAGCGCGGCACCACCGACCGGATCGAGTGCGCATCGAACAGGATGGCGACCCCGAACGTCGCCCGCAGACGGTCCAGCTCGCCTACGAGTTGCTGGTGATAGGGTGCCCAGTACGTCTCCCGCCGCGTGGCGATCGCCGCCGCATCGGGCGCCGCGCCATCGTGATAGATGGCCTGCTCGTCGAAGAGCGCCGTGGGGCAGAGCTCGGTGTTGCTCGCGCCAGGATAGAGCGGCTTCCCGGAGGGGTCGCGATTGAGGTCGATCACGCAGCGCGAGTGGGTCGCGGTCAGGATACTGGCCCCCATGCGCGGCAGGAAGTCATACAACCGTGGCAGGTGCCAGTCGGTATCGGGCAACGGCCGCGCGGCGGGCGTGAGTGTCGCCGCGATCGCTTCGGGCAGGTAGGTCCCGGCGTGGGGAATGCTGACCAGGAGCGGTGTCGTGCCGGTCGTGAAGGTATAGAGGTCCATGGCTTCAGGGGCGATGACCGTGCGCGGATGGGCTCGCGGTCGCGCGGGCACGCGCAACGCCACGCTGCACGATGGTATGGCAGGGATTGAAGCCGATGCGATACGCGAGCTCACCGGGGGACTCGATGCCTTCCCACAGGACGAGATCGGCGGCCATGCCAGCCTTGAGCATACCGCACGTCTCGTGCAATCCCAGGGCGCGCGCGGCGTTGCGCGTGACGCCCGCCAGAGCCTCGGCCGGGGTTAGACGAAACAGCGTGCAGGCCATGTTGAGCATCAGCAGCAGCGACGTGGTCGGCGACGTGCCCGGGTTGGAGTCGGTGGCGATCGCCATCGGCACCTCGGCGCTGCGCAAGCCTTCGATCGGCGGGAGCTTAGTGTCGCGCAGGAAGTAGAACGCGCCGGGCAGCAGCACGGCGACGGTGCCGCTGTGCGCCATCGCGGCGATGCCTGTGGGCGACAGGTGCTCGAGGTGATCGGCCGACAGCGCATGGAATCGCGCGGCCAGTGCCGCGCCGCCCTGGTCGGAGAGTTGCTCCGCGTGCAATTTGACCGGAAGCCCCAGCGCCTGCGCCGCCACGAACACCCGCTCGGTCTGGGCTGGCGTGAAGCCGATGGTCTCGCAGAACGCATCGACGGCATCGACGAGGCCGGCCGCGTGCAAGGCGGGCAGCATCGTCGCGCAAAGGAAATCGATGTAGGCGTCGGGCGCATTCGCATACTCCGGCGGCAACGCATGGGCACCGAGAAACGTTGTGCGTACCGTCACCGGCCACGCTTCGCCCATGCGTCGAGCTACCTGGAGCGATTTCGCTTCCGTGGCCTGGTCGAGCCCATAGCCCGATTTGATTTCGACCGTGGTGACGCCTTCGGCCAGCAGTGCCTCGAGGCGCGGGACAGACTGTGCGAGCAGCGACTCGGGACTGGCGGCGCGCGTCGCCCGCACCGACGCCGCAATCCCACCGCCTTCACGGGCGATCTCGGCGTAACTCGTGCCTTCCAGCCGCCGCTCGAACTCACCGGCGCGATTGCCGCCGTAGACGAGATGGGTGTGACAGTCGATCAATCCCGGTGTGAGCCAGCGGCCTTCGCCATCGCGCGTCTCCACCCCCCGCGTGCGGGTGGCGGGCAGCTCGCTGCGGGGGCCCACCCATGCGATGCGACTACCGGCAACCGCCAGCGCCCCGTCCTCGATGACGCCGTAGGGCGATCCTGGCGTCATGGTGGCGAGGCGGGCGTTTAGCCACAGCGTCTCCCACGCCCCCTCGACTGTTGAACGCGATGCTGTCATGCGCGGCCTTTCGTCGACCTCGTAGACCTCGTCGACCTCGGCGACCTCGGCGACGCGTCGAGCTGCGCGTCCGCGTGTCGGCCGACGGGCGACAGCACGGCGACGATGGCCACCGAGTCTTGCACGGCTTGCAATGCGATCCGCCGAGTGGGTGCGTCACAACGCCACGTGCCGTGCGCCGCCACGTGCGCGGCCGCTTCCATGCCCTCGGCGTCGCCCTCGACCTTCACGGCAAGCAGACCGGTGGCGACGTACACCAGCACGACCGCCGCGCTGTCGACGTCGTGGGCATGCCGCGCACCCGGTTGGAGGCGCAGCACCTCGACGTCGGCACGGAGGCGACCGCGGGCGACCATCACGTTGAGATCGCGCGCGCCGGAGCCGTCCAACGTGCAGCGCACGGCCGACTCGCCGCGAAAGACGACGGTGTCGAGCGGCTGCAGGCGACGCGGCGGCGTCGCGTCGATGTGCAGGGTCATCGGCCCGCCCGACAGCAACACCAGGGTGCGGTCGATCCCCGGGAAGCGCGAGAAATCGTTATGGTCGGCGAGCTCCGCGAGACTCAGTCGCCAGTCGAAGGGGCGGCCATCGATCCCCGCATCGGGCGGATCGACGGCGATCTCGTGCGTCAATCCGCCGCCGTTCTTCCATGGCATGGTGCGATAGCCCGAGGCGGGCAGCACCACGCATCGTGCCGGTGCCTTTATGCGCGAGAGTGGAGGGGCCGACAACGCGCGTCAATCCAGAAACGGCAGCTTGAGGCCGTGGTCGCGGGCACACGCGATTGCGGTCTCGTAGCCGGCGTCGGCGTGCCGCATGACCCCGGTCGCGGGATCGTTCCACAGCACCCGCGCGATCCGCTTGTCGGCGGCCTCGGTTCCGTCGCAGACGATGACTACCCCGGCATGCTGCGAAAAGCCGATACCGACGCCGCCGCCATGATGGAAGCTCACCCAGGTCGCACCGCCTGCAGTGTTGAGCAGCGCATTGAGGAGCGGCCAGTCGGAGACGGCATCCGAGCCGTCGCGCATGGCCTCGGTCTCGCGATTGGGACTCGCCACCGAGCCCGAGTCGAGATGGTCGCGGCCGATGACGATCGGTGCCTTGAGCTCGCCGGTGCGCACCATTTCGTTGAAGGCGAGCCCAGCGCGGTGGCGTTCGCCGAGGCCGATCCAGCAGATGCGCGCCGGCAGGCCCTGGAAGGCGATCCGCTCGGCAGCCATGTCGAGCCAGCGATGCAGCGCGGCGTCCTCGGGAAACAGCGCCTTCATCTTGCGATCGGTCTTGTAGATGTCCTCGGGATCACCCGAGAGCGCGACCCAGCGGAACGGCCCCTTGCCGCGGCAGAACAGCGGCCGGATGTACGTTGGGACGAAGCCGGGGAAGTCGAACGCGTTCTCGACGCCTTCCTCCCAGGCCACCTGGCGGATGTTGTTGCCGTAGTCGACGGTAGGAATGCCGAGCGCCTTGAAGCCCAACATGGCGCGCACGTGCTCGACGATCGAGGCGCGGGCCGCAACTTCGATCGCCTTCGGATCGGTCTTCTGGGCCTCGCGCCAGCGCTCCACGCTCCAGTCCGCGGGCAGATAGCCGTGGACGAGATCGTGCGCCGAGGTCTGGTCGGTGACGAGGTCGGGACGCAGCCCGCCTGCCTTTGCCCGGCGCAGCAGTTCCGGGACGATCTCGGCGGCGTTGCCCAGGAGCCCGATGGAAATAGCCTCGCGCTTCGCCAACGCCTGCTCGAGCAGGGCGAGCGCCTCGTCTAGGGTCTTCGCCTTGCGGTCGAGGTAGCGCGTGCGCAGCCGAAAGTCGATGCGCGACTCCTGGCATTCGATCATCAGGCTGCACGCCCCGGCCAGCGCCGCGGCCAGCGGCTGCGCGCCGCCCATGCCGCCGAGACCCGCGCTCAGGATCCACCGGCCGGCGAGATCGCCGCCGTAATGCTGGCGTCCGGCCTCGACGAACGTTTCGTACGTGCCCTGGACGATGCCCTGCGAGCCGATGTAGATCCACGAGCCGGCCGTCATCTGGCCGTACATCATCAGTCCGGCGCGATCGAGCGCGCTGAATGTTGCCGCGGTGGCCCAGTAGGGAACCAGGTTCGAGTTGGCGATCAGCACCCGCGGCGCCTCGGGATGGGTCTTGAAGACTCCGACGGCCTTACCCGACTGCACCAGCAGCGATTCGTCCGCTTCGAGGGCGACCAACGCGTTGAGGATGGCGTCGTAGCAGGGCCAGTTGCGCGCCGCGCGGCCGCTGCCGCCATAGACGACCAGTTCCGCAGGATTCTCGGCCACCTCGGCATCGAGGTTGTTCTGCAGCATCCGGTACGCCGCCTCGATCAGCCAGTTCTTGCAGGTGAGGGTGGTGCCGCGCGGGGCGCGGATGTGCCGGACCGGATCGTGGCGCAGGCTGGCAGGGACCTGCGACGCGCCGCCGTCGACCGGTGTGTGTTCGGTGGAATCTTTCATGGGAATCTCCAGAGCCGCTCCGGCCAGGTGCGCCTGCAGGGTGCGCGCGCGGACCGCGCCACCAACCTGGATGATTGCAGGCATTGTCCGCGACCCCTGCGGTGGGAGGGCGCGGACAATCGCGTTTTGCGAACAATCGATGGTATGCCGGTCGCGGGGTGGCATCCAGCCGTGGTTTTAATAATGCGCCTGCGCGCACGACCCGAAGGCAGAGGGACAGGAAAAGCGGTAACCGGTGCGTCCGAGGCGGGATTTGTGAGCGAAAATACCGGTCGCGCTTCCGCTTGAGTCCATCCCGCCTTGAATCTCAATTTCCTGCAGGTCTACTCGCCCTTCGCGGCGGCCTACCTGCTGTCGTACGTCTTCCGCACGGTCAATGCCGTCATCTCGCCCGAGCTGACCCGCGAGCTCGCACTCTCCCCGGCGGCGCTGGGGCTGCTCACCAGCGCCTACTTCATCGCCTTCGGCGCCGTCCAGATCCCGGCGGGGATGCTCCTCGACCGGTACGGGCCACGGCGCATCGAGCCGATCTTTCTGCTGATCGCGGGCACCGGCGCGCTCGCTTTCGCGGCGGCCGGGGGCGAGGGGGGCCTGCTGGGAGCGCGTGCGCTGATCGGCATCGGGGTGGCCACGTGCCTAATGGGGCCACTCAAGGGAATAGCCACCTGGTATCCCGCGGATCGCCAGGCGTCGCTTTCGGGATGGATGATGGTGGCCGGCGGGCTCGGTGCGTTGCTCGCGAGTGCTCCCCTCGAGTTCGCGCTGCGGTTCATGTCGTGGCGGGTGGTGTTTGTACTGCTCGCCGTCGCGACCTACATCGTCGCCGCCTGGATCTGGTGGCGCGTTCCGGATGTCGCCCGGCCGAGCGAGGCCCAGGGGTGGGCCGCGCAGTGGGCCGGCGTGCGAAAGGTATTCGCCAATCCACGTTTCTGGTGGCTGGCGCCGCTGGGCGCCCTCTCTATCGGCGCCTTCATGGCGATCCAGGGCCTGTGGTCGGTGCCCTGGATGATGGAAGTGGAGGGCATGGATCGCGCCACCGCGGCGCGCCACCTTCTAGTGATGGGCGCGGTCACCCTCGGCGGTTATCTCTTCCTCGGCAGTTTCGCGACGGGGCTCGCCCGGCGTGGCATCCTGCCGGCGCATCTCTTCGGCGGCGGCTTCGCGTTGAACATCGCGTCGCTCGCCGTCATCGCCACCGGCGTGCCCGGCAGCTACCTGTGGTGGGCGCTCTATGGCCTGGGCGCGTCGGTGAACGTGTTGGGCTTCACGGTGCTGGGCCAGGGACTCGCCCGGGAGCTCACCGGACGCGCCAATACCGCGCTCAATCTGATGATGTTCATGGGCAGCTTCCTCGCCCAGTGGGGTATCGGCGTGATGGTCGAGGCGGCCCGGAAATCACTCGACTACTCCACCGCCCAAGGTCTCAGGCTCGCGTTCGTCGTGGTGCTGTGCATCGAGGTTGCGGTGCTGGCGTGGTTCGCGCGGGGTTGGCGACGCTACGCGCCACATCCCGAGATCGCCGCGCACACGGCTGCCTGACGCGAGCAGCTTATGCAGCTACACATCCTCGGCATCTGCGGCACCTTCATGGGCGGGCTCGCGGCGATCGCCAAGAGCGCTGGCCACACCGTCACCGGGTGCGATGCCAATGTCTACCCGCCGATGAGCACGCAACTCGCGGGGATGGGCATCGGCCTCACGGAAGGCTGGTCGCCGGATCAGCTCGAGAACGTCGCCCGCGACGCCGATCTTTTCGTGATCGGCAACGTGGTGTCGCGCGGCAATCCGTTGCTGGAAGCGATCCTCGACACCGGCCGCCGCTACGTGTCCGGGCCGCAATGGCTATACGAGCACGTGCTCGCGGGACGCTGGGTGCTGGCGGTCGCGGGCACCCATGGCAAGACAACCACCACGTCGATGCTCGCCTGGATCCTGGAGTACGCCGGGCTCGCGCCGGGCTTTCTGATCGGCGGAGTGCCGGTCGATTTCGCAACTTCGGCGCGGCTGTCCGCGCAAAGCCCGTTCTTCGTCATCGAAGCGGACGAGTACGACACCGCGTTCTTCGACAAGCGTTCCAAGTTCGTCCACTACCGGCCACGCACGGCGGTGTTGAACAACCTCGAGTTCGATCACGCCGACATCTTTACCGACCTCGGCGCCATCGAGACCCAGTTTCATCATCTGGTGCGCACCGTTCCCGCCAACGGACGCCTGGTGGTGAATGCCGGCGAAGCGAGCCTCGGCCGCGTGCTCGGACGCGGCGTATGGAGCGACGTCGAATGGTTCGGCGGGGAGGACTCGGCGATGCGCGCTGCGGCGCCCGCGGGGGATGTGGCGGATGTGGCGCGCGTGTGGTCCATCGGCGACGACGGTGCGGTGCGGTTCAATGGTGTCGCGCAAGGCGCATTGCAGTTCGGCGAGGCAGGTCGCCACAACCAGCGCAACGCCCTGGCCGCCATCGCCGCAGCGCGGCACGCGGGGGTGCCGGTCGCGCAGAGCCTCGCGGCCCTTGCGGTGTTCCGCGGCGTGAAACGGCGACTCGAGACCCGCGGGACGGCGGATGGCGTCGTGGTGTACGACGACTTCGCGCATCATCCCACCGCCATCGCCACGACCATCGACGGCCTCAGGCGTCGCATCGGCACGGCGCGGGTGCTGGCGGTGCTCGAGCCGCGCTCGAACACCATGAAGCTCGGCGCGGTGAAGGATGCGTTGCCCGGCAGCCTCGCCGACGCCGATGCGGTGTTCTGCTACGCGAAGGACCTCGGCTGGAACGTCGCCGCGGCCCTTTTGCCTCTCGGCGACCGTGCGATCGTGCTGGACGATCTCGACACCCTGGTCGAGGCCGTGGTCGCCGCGGCGCGCGCGGGCGATCACGTGCTGGTGATGAGCAACGGCGGCTTCGGCGGCGTTCACGACAAGCTGTTGGCGAACCTGTCGGCCCGCGGCGAAGGCCGCGAATCCGAGGTCGCACCAACGCGACGCGGTGCGGGACCGCCGGGATCGCCCGGATGACCGCAGGGGAGCTAAGCACCGTCGTCTATCTCCACGGCTTCAACTCCGCGCCGCAGAGCGTCAAGGGCCAGTTGCTCGCCCGCGCCGCGGCCTCCCTGCCGTCGGCGCCGCGTTTTCATCTGCCGCACCTCCCACCTCGGCCGATGGTCGCCATGGCGATGGTCACGGCGTGGGTCGAGGCGAACGTCGCCGCCGGGGAGGGCGTGAGCTTCGTCGGCAGCTCGCTCGGTGGGTTCTACGCGACGTGGCTGGCGGAGCGGTTCGGCGCGCGGGCGGTGGCGATCAATCCTGCGATCCGGCCGCAAGCGTCGCTCGAAAGCTTTCTCGGGCCGCAACGCAACCTGTATACCGGGGAGACGTATATGCTCACCCATGACGATTTGGCCGCGATGGAGGCGCTGCGGGTCGAGCGGATCACCCGCCCCGAGCGCTACCTGCTGCTCGTACGCAGCGGCGACGAGCTCCTGGATTGGCGATCTGCGGTGCGGTATTACGCGGGCGCGTGGCAATACGTTGGCGGCGGCGGCGATCACGGCTGGACCGACTTTGCGCCAATGGTGCCGACGGTCCTGCAATTCGCGACACCATTTCGAGGCTGAAGTTGAATCGATGAGACTTTCCATGGTGGCAAAAACCTGTCGGGGCGCGCTCGGCGCCCTTCTTCTGTGCATGGCCGGTGGCGTGCTGGGGCAATCGCGGATGTGCATCGACCGCGACACGATCGTTTTTGGCGACCGTCCCGTCGGCAGCAGCGCCAGTGTGACGGTCACCGTCGCCAACTGCGGCAACGCCCCCTTTGCGTTCACCGACGTGAGCGTGCACGGCGCCACCGGTCCCGGCTATCTGGTGGCGAGCGCCTGCACGACCGGGCAGACCCTGGCGCCGGGTGCGGCCTGCCCGGCCACGATCACGTTTGCGCCCACCACCGCCGGCCAGCAATCCGGTGCCTTGTGGTTACGCAACACGACCAGCACGGCGACCCAACTCGTCACCTTCTATGGCCGGGGCACCACGGCATCGGCGGGCGCCTCGACCTTGACGTTCTCGCCCTCCCCAGCGCAGTTTGCCGACACGGTGGTTGGATCCTCAAGCGCGCCGCTTCGCATCGACCTGCAGAATCGCGGCGCCGTCGCGATCACGCCGAGCGCGATCGTGTTCAACGGCCCGGCGGTCTTCGATTTCGACAACACCGGTACCTGCGGTGTCGGCCTGCCGATTCCGCCAGGCGGTTCGTGCCGCATCGACGTGGTGTTCACGCCGGGCGCTGCCGGGGTGCGGCTCGCCAACCTCAACGTCGATGCGCCACAGCTCGCGTCGCTTGCCATCGTGCGCATCGCCGGAACCGGCGTGGCCGCGCCGGTCCTGCCCGCCACGGCGGAGCTGGTCGAGTACCACCACGAAGGTCTCGATCACTATTTCCTCACCCTCGAACCCGCGGAGATCGCCTTCCTCGACGCCAGTGGATTAGGACCAGCGTGGTCGCGCACGGGACGGCGCCTGCAGGCGTGGCCGCTGTCAGTCGCCGTGGCGGGCGCGGTGGATGCTTGTCGCTTCTTCGGCACCCCGGGCGTCGGTCCCGACTCGCATTTCTATACGGTGAACGCGGCCGAGTGCGACTTCGTGCGCCACGATCGGTATTGGATCTTTGAGGGCGCGGCCTTCGCGGTCCTGCCGCTCGCGGGCAGCAGCTGTCCGTCAGGATCGGACGTGGTGCAGCGGCTGTTCAAGCCGGCCGACGACGTTACTGGCATCCGCCACCGCTACGTCGTCGCGGCCGCGGACATCGCCGCGATGCGTCTTGCCGGGTGGCTGGTCGAGGGGCCCGTGTTCTGCTCGCCGAAAGTGCCGACCGGCTAGATCGCGAGCCGCGGCCGCGCCAGTGCCGGGTCGGATGTGCCCACCGCACTCGGGACTCGGGCGTTCAGGCGTTCGGGTTCGGGCGCTCAGGCGCTCGGGAGTTGTGCGCCGGCGTCGGCGTCGGCGTGCGGGCACCGGTCGGGATCGAGACCCGTCCACCGCGCGGAGTACCATAGCTCCCGACAGCGCTCCGCGTCCGGTGCACGCGGCTCACCACCCACCGATAACGATGCCCAGCCTCGCCGGCAAGCTGGTCGTGGCGATCTCCTCGAGAGCGCTCTTCGACCTCACCGAAAGCCACCGGGTCTATACCGAGCTCGGGGTTGAGGCCTATCACCGCTACCAAATCGAGCACGAGGACGAGCTCCTGTCCCCGGGGCCGGCCTTTTCCCTGGCGCAGAAGCTGTTGCGGCTCAATCGCCCGGACCGGCAGTACGTCGAGGTGATCCTGCTGTCGCGCAACAGCGCCGACACCGGACTGCGGGTGTTCAACGCCATCAAGCATTACGGCCTCGACATCAGCCGCGCCGCGTTCACCAAGGGCGAACCGACGTCGCGGTACGTGCCGGCCTTCGGCGCGCATCTCTTCCTGTCCGCCGACACCGACGACGTGCGTCGAGCGCTCGACGACGGCTACGCGGCCGCCACCATATTTCCCAGCGTGTTCCGCAACGAAACCCCTGAGCTGCGGATCGCATTCGATGGCGATGCGGTGCTGTTTTCCGACGAGGCGGAGCGGGTCTATCAGGCCCGCGGCCTCGCGGCTTTCGCGCAAAGCGAGACCGACGCCGCCCTGACGCCGCTGACCGGTGGCCCGTTCAAGGAATTCCTGGCCGGACTGCACCGCATCCAGTCGGAGTTTCCCGAAGACGAAAGCCCGATCCGAACCGCCCTGGTCACCGCCCGCAGCGCGCCGGCACACGAGCGCGTGATCCGCACCCTGCGCGCCTGGAACATCCGCATCGACGAGGCGCTCTTCCTGGGGGGCCTGCCCAAGGGCGAGTTCCTGCGGGCCTTCGGCGCCGACATTTTTTTCGACGATCAGCGCACGCATGTCGAGTCGGCGGGGGCGCACGTGGCAGCGTGCCACGTCCCGCATGGCATCGCCAACGAAGTCCGTTAGCGGGTTGGCGCCGGGGGCACCCGCGATCGCAGGATGTCGGCCGCGCGCAAATGCGCCGTCCACGGCGGGTCGGCACCGGGTACATCGACGGCGTAGAGCGCCTCGCTGCCACCTTCCGCGCTCGTGGCCGTGGTCACCACTTCCCGGATCCGGCGGTATGTGCCGTAGCGCTGGGCGTCGGTGAAGTCAAGGCCGCGTGTGGCGTAGTAGCGTTCCTTCACGCGCACGTAGTAATGGCCGACCAGGCGGCTCAGCCGCTGGTCCTGCGTGTAGAAGCGGGTGCGCTCGCTGTCTTCGTGCTCGACGACGGTGACGAGCGCCATGGGAAAGTAAAGGGGAGCGAGGCCGTGCTGATTCAAGCGCCGGCTGAGCTCGAGGTCTTCCGGGCCCCAGCCTTCGATGGCATCGTCGTATCCGCCCAGTGCCGCAAACACGGCGGTCTCGCAGACGAGCGGCACCTGGCGGCTCTGCAGCCCCTGATCACCCTGGAACACGGCGCGCAGGAACGTGCCGGGGCGGGCGACGGACGCAATGCGTCGGGTGAACGCGGGATCGAGCATATTGTCGGCATCGCAGAATACGAGCCACGGCGTAGTGGCCACCGCCGCGCCGAGATTGCGCGAACGGCTGAGGTTGAATACCGGCGCCTCGCGCACCTTGACCACCTGCACGTCCGGGTAGGTCGCGCCGATCCACTCCGCCGTGCCGTCGGGACAGTCGTAGTCGACGACGACCACGGTGCAGGACGCTTGGATACGAAACGTCGGCAGTGCCCGCTCGAGATAGCGGCGCCGTCCTTTGCAGGGCGTGACGATGGTGAACTGCGTGCCTGCCACGCCGAGTGTTCAGGCCCGTCGACGTCCGTAGAAGGGGTAGGACGGGTCGTTGAAGCCCGGTGTCGACGGGTGCCCCGGCGCGACCAGCCGGTCGACCAATGCTTCATCGTCGTCGCTCCAGGTTGTGCCGAGCGCCGCGACGTAGTCCTGCCATTGCTCCATCGTGCGCGGTCCGGCAATGACCGAGGTCACGATCGGGTTGGCCCACACCCATGCGAGGGCAAACTGCGCGAGGGAACGGCCGGTCGCCTTGGCGTGCTCGCGTAACGTCTGGGCAATGCGCAGCGACTCCTCGCGGAACTCGGTTTCCATCATCCGCTTGTCGCCACGCGCGGCGCGGGACCCTTCGGCCGGCTTCTCACCCGGCTGGTATTTGCCGGTCAGCACGCCGCGGGCGAGGGGCGAGTACGGCGCGACACCCAGGCCGTAGTAGTCGCAGGCCGGCAGGATCTCGACCTCGGGCTGGCGATTCAGCAGGTTGTAATAGGGCTGGCAGACTGCGGGCTGCGGAACACCCATGGCGCGACACAGGTGCATCACCTCGGCGATGCGCCAGCCGCGGTAATTCGACAGGCCGAAATGGCGGATCTTGCCGCTTCTGATGAGATCACCCGCAGCCGCGACGCTCTCTTCGAGCGCGGTGGCTGTATCGTCGCGATGGAAATAATAGATGTCGATGTAGTCGGTGCCGAGCCTGCGCAAACTGTCCTCGCACGCCTGCACGATCCAGCGACGCGACAGGCCGCCATCGTGGGGCCGCTCGGTCATGACGTTGCCGACCTTGCTGGCCAGGATCCAGCGCCCCCGTTGCGCTGCGATGATCGGGCCGACCACGCGCTCGGATTCGCCCTTGGTGTAGACGTCCGCGGTGTCGATGAAATTCACGCCGGCATCGGCCGCCGCCCCGATGATCTGTGTCGACACCGTGGCATCGGCGCGGTCGCCGAACATCATGGTGCCCAGGCACAGTGGTGAAACGTGCAGGCCGCTCCTGCCGAGTTGCCGATACGGCTTGGTCATGATCGCTCTCCGCTAAAATATGTCCGACTATGCAACAACGCCACGGCGAGGGCAACGCGCCGGCGTCGTACGGGGCAAGGACGGTATAATCGACACCCCGGCGGACCCGCTGCGGACCGCTTCCGCGTCTCCCCCATGAATGTCTTGTTCGAGGACGACGGCCAGTGCAAGGCCGGCACCGTCCTGGCCGATAACACGTCGTCGCTGCAGGTCGAGGCCGCTTCGGGCAAGCGTCTCAAGATCAAGGCCGCCAGTGTGCTGCTGCGCTTCGATGCGCCCGGGCCGAATGCCCTGTTGGGTGAAGCCCAGCGCCTCGCGACCGATCTCGATCCGCAGTTTCTGTGGGAGGTGTCCGGCGACGAGGAATTCGGATTCGACGAGCTCGCCCGCGAGTACTACGGCCATGCGCCTCAGGCACCGGAGGCGGCGGCGGTGGCCTTTGCGCTTCACGCGGCGCCGATGTTCTTCTACAAGCGCGGCAAGGGTCGCTATCGCCGCGCCCCCGCCGACGCGCTCAACGCGGCGCTTGCGTCGATCGCGCGCAAGGGGCGCGAGGCCGCGCAGGCAAAGGCATGGGTGGACGAGCTCCTCGCGCAGCGCCTGCCTGATGCGTTTCGCGACAAGCTGCCGATGCTCCTGCACCGCCCGGACAAGCAGTCGCTCGAATGGAAGGCGGTCGCGGCGGCCTGCGACACCGCGCAGACCAATCCCCTGGCGCTGTTGGCCGCCGCCGGTGCGATTCCATCCACCCACGACTACCATTACGGCGCGTTCCTGATCCAGGCTTTTCCGAGGGGTACGGGCTTCGGGCCATCCGGCGAGCTTGCGGCGCTCCCCGAGCTGCCGATGGCAGACGTCGAGGCGTTCTCGATCGACGATGCGGCCACCACCGAGATCGACGACGCGTTTTCGGTGACGGCGCTTCCTGACGGCACCTGGCGGATCGGGATCCATATCGCCGCGCCCGCCCTCGGCATACCGCGCGGCACTCCGCTGGACCAGATCGCGCGCAGCCGCCTGTCGACGGTCTACATGCCGGGACGCAAGATCACCATGCTGCCGGATGCGGTGGTGGAGGCGTACACCCTCGGCGCCAACGCGAGCCGTCCGGCGCTCTCGCTCTATGTCGAGGCTACCCACGAGGGCAAGGTCCTGCGCCACGACACGCGCGTCGAGCGCGTGCGGATGGCAGCAAACCTGCGCCTGCCCGACATTACCGAAGCCTTCACCGCCGACCTGCCGTCGGCACACGATCCGCCATGGACCGCGGAATTGCGGGTACTGTGGCGGCTCGCCCGCGTTCTTTTCGACCTGCGCGGCAAGGCCGACTTCAGCCGCGTCGATTACGGCTTCCATGTCGACTGGGATGCGGGCCCCGACGGGCGGGTGTCGATCGTCCCCCGGCCGCGCGGCTCGCCGCTCGACAAGATCGTGGCTGAGCTCATGATCTTCGCCAACAGTACATGGGGACGGCTGCTCGCCGAGCGCGATGTCGCAGGGCTGTATCGCACCCAGGCGCAGGGCAAGGTGCGAATGAGCACCCGTGCCGCCGAGCACCAGGGGTTGGGTGTCGCCCACTATCTCTGGGCGAGCTCGCCCCTGCGCCGCTATGCGGACCTCGTCAACCAGCGCCAGATTCTGGCGGTGATCGCCGGCACGCGGCCGCCGTATGCCGACAACGATGCCGAGCTCTTCGGCGCGCTAGCGGATTTCGAGGCTACCTACGCGAGCTACGCCGAGTTCCAGAACCGGATGGAGCACTACTGGTCGCTGCGCTGGCTATTGCAGGAAGACGTGCGGGAGACGACCGCGTCGGTGATACGGGAGAACCTGGTGCGCTTCGAGCGCCTGCCCCTGGTGATGCGCATCGGTGACCTGCCGGCCCTCGCATCGGACACCCGCGTGCGTGTTGCGATCGGCAGGATCGATCTGCTCGCGGCGACGCTCGAATGCCGCTATGCGGGACCCGCGTGAACCCGATGCATCACGACATCCCTGCGCTCGATGCTGTTGCGAAGCGACATCAGGCCCTCCTGAAATCGGCGCTGCACGGCACGCGATACACGTTACAATCGCAACTTGACCGCCATGGAGGCGCGCCGCTTTGCCGAGCCGATCCGCCACGCGCAACGTACGCCGCCCGGGACCGCGGGAGGCACGCGCGACGACGGCAGCCAAGCCTCCTGCGCAACCGCGCATTCGTCGGGGCGCACTATTCCCGGCGCGCGCGGCCCAACAAGGTTCCTCCGCTGCTCGTCGTCCCGCAGCCAACGATCCGCCCGGATCGGGCAAACCGCCACCAGCCGGTTCGCGAGGCCGGCCTTCCCAGGCCACCGCTGCACCCGCCAAGCCCTCGCCCCGCGCTGAACGGCCTCGCAAGGTGAGCGCCGTATCCAGCCTGACGCCAGCCGAGTTGCGCTGGCATCCCGAGATGCGTCCGCCGCCCGAGCGTTGGCTGCTCGGCGGCTCACCTTTCCTCACGATCGCGTTCGCGGGATCGGTGCTCCTGCATCTCATGGTGCTGTCGATCCACTTTCGACCGGACATCGCGCGCATCCTGAGCCGCGCGCCCAGCCTGGAGGTCACCCTGGTCAATGCCAAGACCAAGGATCGTCCGGCCAAGGCCGACGTGCTGGCCCAGGCCAATCTCGATGGCGGCGGCAACACCGACGACGACCGGCGCGCGAAGACGCCCTTGCCGGTGGTCCCCAAGGCAACTCCGCGTACGGAAGTGGCGCTGCCATCCGCGCAGATCGAGATCCTCGAGCGCCAAGCTCAGGAGACGCTCGCGCAGTTGCGCAGCGCACCCCTGCTGCCGCCCGCGCCCAAGCCGAGCGAGAGCGAGCTAATTGCCGACCTTCCCACGACGGCCGATCTCACCCGGCGCGCACTCGAGGCGATGCGGCTCGAGGCGCAGGTCGCGCGCGACCTCGACGCCTATCAGAAGCGTCCCAAGCGTCGCTTCGTCGGGGCGCGCGCCGAGGAATATCGCTTTGCGCGCTACGTCGAGGACTGGCGGCTCAAAGTGGAGCGGATCGGCAATCTCAACTATCCGGAGGCCGCCCGCAACCTGAAGCTCTACGGCAGCTTGCTGCTATCGGTTGCGATCCGTGCCGACGGCACGCTCGACAGCGTCGAAGTCCATCGCAGCTCCGGCCAGCGCGTGCTCGACGCCGCGGCAGTCCGGATCGTGGAGATGGGCGCGCCGTATTCGCCACTCCCGGCCGACATCCGGCGCGACACCGATGTCCTGGTTATCACGCGCACGTGGAGCTTTACCCGCGGCGAAGAGCTGCGCTCCGATTGACGTTCCGGCAGCGGCCGCCGGGCCTTGCATGCTCTCCGTCCTGGCACGAGCCTCTGCCCGGCGCGCCAGGGTTGGGTCCATGAGCGAGGCGGCTCCCGACCTGTCCGGCACGCTTAGGCGGATGCTCCTGTGGAGCTTGAGCGGTCTGGCCGCGATGGCGGCGCTCTGGCTGTTCTGGATCTTTGCCCACATCGCGTGGTGGCAGTCGCATCCGCCGGCCGAGACGGCGTTCATGAGTCATCGCATGGAAGCGCTGCAGGCGACCAACCCGCGCGTCACCCTGCGCTATCGCTGGGTGCCGTACGCGCGGATCTCGGACCACTTGAAGCGCGCCATGATCGCGGCCGAGGATGCGCGGTTCATCGAGCACGAGGGCTTCGACTGGGACGGCATCCAGCTCGCCATGGAGAAGAACCAGCGACGCGGACGCGTGGTGGCAGGCGGCTCTACTATCACCCAGCAGCTCGCCAAAAACCTCTTCCTGTCGCCCAACCGCAGCTACCGGCGCAAGGCGGAGGAGGCGGTTATCACCATGATGCTCGAAGGCATGCTCGACAAGGCGCGCATCTTCGAGCTCTATCTCAACGTGATTGAATGGGGTAGCGGCGTGTTCGGCGCCGAAGCCGCGGCGCAGCGTTACTTCGGCGTGTCGGCTGCCGCACTCAGCGCGGAGCAGGCTGCGCGGCTGGCGGCAATGGCACCCAATCCCCGGTTCTACGAGCGCAACCAGGGCGCGCCGGGATTGAATCGCAAGACCCGCATCATCCTGACCCGCATGCCGGGCACGGCCCTGCCGTAGGTTGGCGCGTCCGATCGCCCCTCCGATGAGCCGGGGCGCAGCGCCGGCATGGTCACCCCGGCGCGTGCAACCGCACCGTCCGGCGGGTGCGGGCAGGGCTGGGAAGCAGTCCCGTCACGGCGTAGAATGCGCCGGCCTTCGGCGCCGTGCGTGCGGCTCCGGTCCCTCGAATCCCGCAGCGAGCGTCGCATGCCCGAAATCCTCGACAACGCGGAGACCGAACGGCGAGGGCCGCACCCGAACGTGCAGGACGAACTCGCCGAGATCACGGCGCTGCTGCGCCGGCATCGCCTGGTCGAAGGCCTGGTGCATGTTCCGGTCGACCCGGCGGTCGAATCCCCGGATCTCGTCGACAGCGCCGTCTATCGCGGCAACAAGGCCGAGCTGCAGCGTCGACTCGATCGACTGCATTCGGCGGACATCGCCTACATTCTGGAGGGACTGCCGCCAGACGAGCGTCTGTACATCTGGGATCTCGTCAAGGCCGATCGTGACGGCGACATCCTGCTGGAGGTCTCCGACTCGGTGCGCGAGACGCTCATCTCGGCGATGGACACCGAGGAGCTGGTCGCCGCGACCGAGAGCCTCGATGCGGACGAAATTGCGGAACTCGCGCCCGATCTCCCGCAGGAGGTGCTGGACGACGTCTTCCAGGGCCTGTCGGTCGAGGAGCGCGAGCAGTTGCGCGCCGCGATGTCCTTTGAGGACGACATGGTCGGCGCGCTGATGGACTTCGACGACGTCAGCGTCCGGCCCGACGTCAGTCTGGAAGTGGTCCTGCGCTACCTGCGGCGCTTCGACGAGCTGCCGAGTCAGACCGACCAGCTGTTCGTGGTGGACCGCAGCGAGCAGCTGCTCGGCGTGCTGCCGGTCCACAAGCTGCTCGTCACCGACCCGGAGCTGGAGGTCGGTGCGGTGATGGAGTCGGCGACGGTGACCCTCCTGCAGCACGCCAAGGCCGACGAGGCGGCAAGCGCCTTCGAGCGTTACGACCTCGTCTCCGCACCGGTGGTGGACACCAACGGCCAACTGGTCGGGCGGGTCACCGTGGACGAGATCCTCGACTTCGTGCGCGAGCGCGGCCAGGAAGAAATCTTCGCTGCTGCGGGCCTGCGCGAGGAAGAGGATGTGTTCGCGTCGGTATGGGCGTCGTTTCGCAACCGCTGGGCGTGGCTGGCGGTGAACCTGGTGACGGCCTTCATCGCGTCGCGGGTGATCGGCCTCTTCGAAGGCTCGATCGAGAAACTGGTCGCGCTCGCGGCGCTCATGCCAATCGTCGCCGGCATCGGCGGCAACTCGGGCAACCAGACGATCACCATGATCGTGCGTGCCGCGGCGCTCGGGCAGTTCAGCACCCGCAACGCCCGGCAGCTGATCCGCAAGGAGATGCTGGTGAGCCTTGCCAACGGCCTCGTTTGGGGCGGGGTGATGGGGCTTGTCGCGATGCTGCTGTACAAGGATTTTTCCCTTGGATTGGTCATGGTGCTCGCCATGACCCTGAACCTGATGCTCGCGGCGCTGATGGGGGTGCTCATCCCCATGACCATGATCCGTCTCGGCCGCGACCCCGCGCTCGGCTCGTCGGTGTTGATCACGGCCGTCACCGACTCGGGCGGGTTCTTCATCTTCCTCGGCCTTGCCACCCTGTTCCTGATCCGCTGGGGCTAGCCGTTCGCCATGCCGCTCGGCGGTTCGGCTTTGCTGGCGACCTTCGCGCGGAATAGCAGCCCCTCTGCTCCTGTTGATCAAGCGTGGCATCATGGCCGCGGCCCGGGATCCGCCCGCCCGCCTGCCCGACTGTCGTCGACCAATGCATCCGCGCATGCCATGAAACAATCCGCCGAGTCCACGCCACTGCCGCATCCGGAGTTGCTGGCGGCCATTCCGCGCTTGCGGCGCTACGCCAGGGTACTCACCGGTGATGGCGTGCGCGCCGACGATCTGGTGCAGGACACGCTCGCCCGGGCCTGGGAAAAGCGCCGCCTGTGGCAGGCCGGGACCGACTTGCGCGCCTGGCTTTTCACCGTCATGCACAACGTCCATGTCAACCAGCTCGCCGTGCGGCACCGCGACGCGGCCCATGTCTCGCTCGACAGCGAAGGTGCCCATGCGGCCTGGGAATTGCCCGTGCGGCCGAACCAGCTCGATCGGGTCGAGCTGATGGAGCTCGTGCAGCAGATGGCGCGCCTGCCCGCCGAGCAGCGCGAGGTGCTGTTACTCGCCGCGGTGGAGGAGATGCAATACGGCGAGATCGCGGCCCTGCTCGACATTCCCCTCGGAACGGTGATGTCGCGCCTGTCGCGTGCCCGCGCACGGTTGCGCCAGCTCGTCGCGGCGCCGCCCTCGCCTTTGCGGATCGTGCGATGAGCCCCGTGGAGTTCCGGTGAGCACCGACTCGGCGCGCTTCGACGACGATGACCTGCAAGCCTATGCAGATGGCCGGCTCGCGCCGGGACGCGCGAGCGCGGTGGAAGCAGCACTGGCGCGCGATCCCGAGCTCGCAGCGGCCGTTACTGCCATCCGCGCCCAGAGCGACGCCCTGCGGGCGGCGCTCGATCCCATCCTCGCCGAACCGATTCCGGAGCGCTTGCTGGCGGCCGCCGCGCCGCCGCGGCGGTTCTTCCTGGCGTCGTGGCGTCATTCCGTGCCGGTGCTCGCGGCCGCAGCCATGCTCCTCGTCGGTCTGGGACTGGGGTGGCTCGGCCGGGGGTATGCGATCGAGCGCGACGGCACGCCCACCACCTTCGCGCGACAGGCCGCCTACACCCATGCACTTTACGCGGCCGACGTGAATCGCCCGGTCGAGATCTGGGCGGCGGAAGAGAAGCGTCTGGTCAACTGGCTCACCAAGCGCCTCGGCCACAGCGTGCACGCGCCCGACCTCAACCAGTTCGGTTATGCGCTCGTGGGGGGCAGGCTCGTGGCCGGCAACGAACGACCGACGGCCCTGTTCATGTACGAGAACCCCGACCGGCAGCGACTTTCGCTGCAGGTACGCAAGAGCGGAGAGGGCCACGGCGATACGACATTCCGCTACGCGGTCGAGAATGGCGTGGCGATCTTCTATTGGATCGACGACGCATTCAGCTACGCGTTGTCGGGCAACCTCGATCGCGGCCAGCTGCTCGCGATGGCCCGCCTGGTGTACGGACAGCTCGCGGCGGCCGATGCCGCGCGGCCGGCGACGCCGTAGCGCGACCGTGCGTAGTCGCGCCGCGTAGGCGCGGCAACCGCTGCCAGGCGCTTAGGTCGGTGCGCCCATGCAGAAGCAATTGAGCTTGTTGCCGTCGAGGTCGCGAAAGTAGCCCGCGTAGAAGCCATCGCTGCGCGGTCCGGGCTTGCCCTCGTCGGTGCCGCCCAGCTCGAGCGCGAGCTTGTAGATCGCATCGACTTTGTCGTTCGAGTCCACGGCGAGCGCCACCATCGTGCCGTTGCCACGAGTCGCCGGCTGTCCATCGTAGGGTAGGCAGACGCCGAGGCCGGGCGCGCTCATGCTGGTGCCCCAGGCAACCACGCGCTCGGTAGCAAACAACCGCTTGGCGCCGAGCGCGGCGAGCAGCTTGTCGTAGAAGGTCGTGGCCTTGGAGAAGTCGTTAGTGCCGAGCGTGACGTAACCGATCATGAGGGCGCTCCGATGGGTGAAGGCGGAAGCATGATTATGGGGGATCGAGAACCCCTCGCCACGGTACGCGACTGTCAGTATCCTTGCAGGGTTTCTGCCCGCTGTCGCCCCGCTGTCGCGCGTCGCCCGGTCCCTGTCTGCCGTGCGCGACGGCCGAGGCGCCCCGATGGCCTGCGCCCGATGCGACGCCGAACCCAGCCTCGATGCATCCGTCCAATCCCGCATTTGCTTCCCACGTGCCTTGCGACCCTTGACGGCTGCCGCACCCGCGCTCCTCGTTCGGATGATGCGCACCTCGCCGCTACGGCACGGGGTGTTCCGGTGGTTCTACATCGGCTCGATCGGCGCCGCGCTCGGCTACACCATGCAGGCGACGATGGCCGCCTGGCTGATGGCGACCCTCACGCCGTCGGCGCTGATGGTGGCCCTGGTGCAGTCGGCGAGCACCGGGCCGTCGCTGCTCTTTGGGCTGTTCGCTGGCTCGCTCGCCGATATCGTCGACCGGCGCCGTGTGGTGCTGGTGACCCAGATCGTGCTGTGCGTCGCCGCTGCCATGTTGGGTGTGGCCGAGCTCGCCGGGGTGATCGGCCCCGTGTCGCTGCTCGTCATCACGTTTGTCATCGGCGCGGGGTTCACGGTCTATTTGCCCGCTCAGCAGGCGAGCGTCAACGACTTGGTGGACCGCTCCGACCTGCCGCGCGCGGTGGCACTGGGTGCAGTGGCGTTCAACGTGGCTCGTGCGGTCGGACCGGCGCTCGCCGGCGCAATCGCGGCGTGGCTCGGAAGCGGTAGCGCAATCCTTTCGAGCGCGGCGTTTTTCCTGGTGATGATCGTCGCGATCAGCCGCTGGCAGCACGCCGCCCCGGTGATGCCGGGTGTGCCAGAGACCCTGCTGTCGGGGGTGCGCAGCGGCTTGCGCTTCGCGCGCCACTCGCCACTCATGCGGGCGCTGTTGTTGCGCAACGTCACCTTCAGCCTGTGTGCGAGCGCCGTTTGGGCGCTGCTGCCGTTGGTGGCCCGCGACCAGCTGCAGATGGACGCTGCAGGATTTGGCCTGCTATCCGCCGCATTTGGCATCGGCGCGATCCTCGGTGCGCTCACCCTTCCGCGCGAGATCCAGCGCATCTCCCTGCAGAAAGTGGTCGACTCGGCGGCCGTTCTGTGGGTCGCAGCGAGCCTGCTGATCGCACTGTCGACCATCACCTCCCTCGCGGTGGTCGGGATGTTCGCCGCCGGCATCGCCTGGGTGGGCGTGCTCGCCAGTCTTTCCGCGGGAACGCAGAGCGCCGCCCCCGCGTGGGTACGGGCCCGCGCGCTGGCGATGAATCTCGTGGCCAACCAAACCTGTCTTGCCCTTGGCAGTGCGTTGTGGGGCGTCCTGGCGTCGACCTTCTCCATTCGCATTGCCCTCGCGGCGTCGTCGGCGAGCCTGGTGGTGCTGCTGTTTCTGCATCGCCGCGTGCGGGTGCGCATGGGCGAGGAATCGGACGTCATGCCGGGTGCCCAGCTGCCCGACCTCGGCCTCACCGTCCCGCCCCGACCGGATGACGGGCCCGTGCTGATCCAGATCGAGTACCGGATCGCCGCGGAGGCGCGCAACGCTTTCCTGAAGGCCATGCGCGAGATGGAGCGTGTGCGCCGGCGCAACGGTGCGTATGAATGGCGGGTGTTCCGCGACCTGGAATCGGACGATCGCTTCGTCGAGCGCTACATCATCGACTCCTGGGCGGAGTACCAGCGCCTGCGCGCCCGGATGACCATTGCCGACCGTGCCGTCAACCAGCGGGTCGCCGATCTGCAGCGCCCGGGAACGGAAATGCGCATCTCGCGGTTCATCAACATGGATCCGCGCATGGTGCGGGAGAGCATGCACGAGCCAACGCTGCCGCACGGCTAAGCGGAGGCGTCGGCGAGTTGGCCGAACCCTCCAGCAACAGAACGCTGCCGACGATCAGCCGACGCCGGCGCGAACGGCGGCAGAAACGTTGCGTCAGGAAGAAAGCGTCACCAGTCCCCTAGGGCTGCGCAGCATCGCGACCAGACGGGTTTCGCGGTCGTACGCTACCCGCATACTCGGTTCGAGTCCCAGGTGTCGAAGCGTGGCGCGGATGGCGTTCGGATCCGGATGTGAGGCGGCGAGCTCCACGAGCGAGACGGGCGAGGCCGGCAACCGTTCCGCCGGATGCATCGCCACATCCCACTGAATAAGCGTCGGGATCAGCCCCCGTCCGGGCAGTGATCCGTCGTCCGGAACGGTGATCCGCCAACGGTAGGCACCCCGTTCCATCGGGTGCACCGGTCCGAGTTCCACGCCGCTTGCGAGCGCCGCCGCGCCGATGTCCGACGTGCGCGCGACCCAGTGGATGAGGCGCGGCTGCTCCATCACTTCTGCCTGCAGGGCCACGCCGTCGAGGCCGAACCAGCGCGGCCGCTTAGGCGTCGTCCCCTGCGGGTCGATGGCGATGATTTCGAGATAAAACTTGTGGCCGAGCTTCAGCAACGCATTGTGCGTGCCCATGGCGACGTGCTTGCCGCCAGGCTGGGGCACAGCCCCGGTCAGGGTGGCGACGTAGTCGATGCCGTCGGCCAGGGTGGTCGCCGCGAGCACCAGGTGATCGACGACCGCAAGCGGGCCCGCAGCTTGCGGCATCAGGGCGCAGGTTCGGCGGGGTCGAAGTCGAGCTCGACGCGCGCACCGTTCGGATCGTTGACGAAGATCTGCCAGATCCCGGAGGTCACTTGCTTGCGGCACACCGGGCGATGCCCGCCTTGCTCGAGGCGCTCGAGCGTCGACCGCAATCCCGTTGCTGACAACGCCACGTGGTCGATCACGCCGGGCTTGAGCTCGGCAGCGCTGCGCCCCCCCGAGACGTGCACGATGGGCCGATCCCCGACGTATAGCCATGCCCCGGGGAAGTCGAGATCGGGCCGGGCGCCGTCGACGAGTCCCAGTACGTCGCGGTAAAACGCGACCGTAGCAGGTACATCGTCGGTCAGGACATTGAAATGATTCATGCCAGAGACGGCCATGACGAGCCTCGCGTGAAGAGTGGGGAAGCTGGAGTTTAATCCAGCACGTCCGCCATGAAGGCACGCAGGATCTCGGTGGCCTGCGGCTCGCCGGGATCGGTGAACGCCACCTCCGGGTCGCCACCGCTCCAGGCATGGCCGAGTTCGCGCACCAGCACCTGGCGGGCGAGGAGGCGCGTGCCGTCGCGCCACTCGCGCACGGTGACGTGGCGGCCGTCGGCGGTGGCCGAATGGCGTTCGTGTGTGGGCGTCGGCAGCGGCGCCGGTGCGGCCGCCACCTGCGGATGCCGCGCGAACGCCAGCACCTGGCGGACGAGTTCGGTCGCATGCCGCGGCGACACTACCTCGTCCCGCTCGCCTTGCAGTACCAGCGCCGGCACCGCGCGGGCGTCGCGACCGGCAGCGGCGCGAGCAGCTCGGCCGATGGCCGCCACGTCCTGGTCGGGACCGCGCTTCAGCACCGAGAGCGCCGCCATCGGCGAGGAGGCCGCGCCGGCCGCCACGCCCGAGTGCAAGAAGATCCCGGCGAGCAGGCGCGAGTTGTGCATCGCCAGCGCGGCGACCAGGCCCGCGCCGGAGGAAAGACCGGCGGCGAACACGCGCTTCCGATGGACGCGATAGCGACGCCGCACCGCACGTACCTGCGCTGCCAGGATCGCGGTCTCGCCGCCACCCGACGAGGTCCGGTGATCGAACCAGTTCCAGCATCCCCAGCTGTTGGCGCGCGGATTCTGCTTGGGCAGCAGGACGAGGCAACCCAGGCCGTCGGCCAGGGCCGTGATGTGGGCGCTCCTGGCGATGTCCTCGGCCGTCTGCCTACACCCGTGCACCAGCACCAGCAGCGAATGCTGACGCCACCGCGAGTGTCCCCGAGGCACGTAGACAAGATAATCGCGGCGTGGCCAGATCCAAGGCGCGACCGCAATCGATCCGCGGATCGAGAATTTGGCGCCGGTGTCGAAGCGACCTGGCGCGGGCGGCGCCTGGCGCAGGAGCCCTGCAAGGAATGCCTTGGTGCGATGCCAGAGTTGACGAAGCATGGGGCGCGATGGTCAGAGGCAACGACGTCGGTGGTCGGTAACCCAGCGCGCACCCCCTGTGTCGGGCACCCTTGATCGGCGACGGGTGAATGTCCGGCCTGGCTACTTGGTCGGGCGCGACACGATCCGCGCAGGTAGCGCTAAGGTTGGCGGATCAGATGAGCACGATGTCGTACTGCTCCTGGGTGTAGATCGACTCGACCTGCAGCGAGATCGGCTTGCCGATGAAATCCCCGAGCTGGGCTAGGCTCTGCGACTCCTCGTCGAGGAAGAGGTCGATCACCGACTGCGACGCTAGGATACGGAACTCCCGCGCATTGAACTGCTTTGCCTCGCGCAGGATCTCGCGCAGGACCTCGTAGCAGATGGTCTGCGCCGTTTTGTGCTCGCCACGGCCGTTGCACGTGGGGCACATCTCGCAGAGGATGTGGGCGAGCGACTCGCGCGTGCGCTTGCGGGTCATCTCGACGAGGCCGAGCTGGGTGAAGCCGTTGACGGTCAGCCGGGTGCGGTCCTTATCGAGGGCGCGGTTGAGCTCGGAGAGGACGGCCGCGCGGTGCTCGGCCTGCTCCATGTCGATGAAGTCGATGATGATGATGCCACCGAGGTTGCGCAGTCGCAGCTGCCGGGCGATCACCTGCGAAGCCTCGAGGTTGGTTTTGAAGATGGTGTCGTCGAAGCTGCGCCCACCGACGAAACCGCCAGTGTTGACGTCGATGGTGGTCATCGCCTCGGTTTGGTCGATGATGAGATAACCGCCCGACTTGAGGTCCACGCGTCGGGCCAACGCCTTCTCGATCTCGTCCTCGACGGCATTGAGATCGAAGAGCGGCCGCTCGCCGGCGTAGTGCACGATGCGCTCGACCAGCGCCGGGGTGTACTCGCGGGCGAAGTCCTGCATGCGCACGAAGGTCTCGCGGGAATCCACCACCACGCGGGTGGTCTCCTCGGTCGCCATGTCACGCAGCACGCGCTGGGCGAGCGACAAGTCCTGGTACAGCAGCGCCGGAGCCGGCACCTCGCGGGCGCTGACGTTCAGGTCGCTCCAGAGCTTGGTGAGGTACTCGATGTCGCCTTTCATCTCGTTCTCGGTGGCGGTCTCGGCCATGGTGCGGATAATGAAGCCGCCGGTGGCGCCTTCCGGCAGGAGCTGGGTAAGCTTATCGCGCAGCGCCTCGCGCTCCGCCTCGTCCTCGATGCGCTGAGAAATGCCGATGTGCGAATCCTGGGGCAGGAACACCAGCAGGCGCCCAGCGAGACTCACCTGGGTCGAAAGCCGCGCGCCCTTGGTGCCGATCGGATCCTTGATCACCTGCACGAGCAGGGCCTGGCCCTCGTGCAGGATCTTTTCGATGGGACGGGTATCGATTCCGCCATGGCCATTCTGGCGGTGCTCCCAGATGTCGGCAATATGCAGGAAGGCCGCGCGCTCCAGGCCGATCTCGATGAAAGCGCTTTGCATGCCCGGCAGGACGCGCGCGACCCTGCCGAGGTAGATATTGCCCACCAGGCCGCGAGCGCTGGAGCGCTCGATGTGGAGCTCCTGCACGACGCTTTGCTCGAGCATCGCGACGCGTGTTTCCTGGGGCGTGACGTTGATCAGGATTTCATGGCTCATGCACGAGGGGTCAGAGCGGATCCTGAGCAAAGTGGGGTCAGAGACGGCCTGCCATCGCCTGCGGCAGGCCGCGTCTCACCCGGCTCCGGTCAAGGTGCGCACCCAGGCGACTGCCAACGCCCCTTCATAGCACGGGAAAGCCGATCCGGGCGAGCAGCTCAGCCGTTTCGAAGAGCGGAAGTCCCATGACCCCGGAATAACTCCCCTCGATACGGGTGACGAAGGCGGCTGCACGTCCCTGGATGGCATACGCGCCCGCCTTGTCGAAGGGTTCTCCGGTCGCGACGTAGCGGTCGATCTCCCCGGCGTCCATGGCCCGCAGGGTTACCTCCGAACGACAGACCTCGACCACCAGCTCCTCTTGCCAGCGCAGCGCCACGGCCGTCAGAACCTGGTGGGTGCGCCCGGCCAGCCGCGCGAGCATCCGCGTGGCGTCGGCGGCATCCACAGGCTTGCCGAAGATGACGCCTTCCAGCGCCACCTCCGTATCGGCGGCCAGCACGGGATGGGGCGGCAACACCCGCCGCTGCACCTGCTGCCAGCCGACGGTTGCCTTGGTGCGGGCGATGCGCTCGACGTAGTGATGCGGCGGCTCGGCGTCGAGTGCGCCCTCGACCACGTCGGGCGGTCGTCCGACAGCTTCGCGGAAGCGGATCTCATCGAAGCGAATCCCTAGCTGGCGCAAGAGCTCCTGACGGCGCGGGCTGCGAGACGCGAGGAACACGAATGGTGACTGCGACATGGGGCTTCAGGCGCCTTGGCGACGAGCCAGCGAGCTGTCGCAGTACGCGGAACGGAACACGTAGAGTGGCCTATTCGCGGTGGTAGGGATGTCCGGCGAGTAGGGCGCTGGCCCGGTAGAGCTGCTCGACGAGCAGGATGCGGACGAGTGCATGCGGTAATGTTAGCGCGGAAAGGGCTAGCGTGGCGGCGGCCTCGCGGCACAGGATGGGATCGAGGCCATCGGCGCTGCCGATGACCAGGGCCACGTCGTTGCCCGCATCGCGCCAGCGCGCTAGCGCATCGGCGAGCTCGCGGGTGGTCCAGGCACGGCCGCGTTCATCCAGGGCGACCACCACGGCGCCCTTGCAGGCGGCGCGCACCCGGTCGGCCTCGACGGCCAGGAGCTGGGGAACCGTCCTGCCGCGATCGCGGGCTTCGGGCTTCAGTTCGACGAGGGCGAGGCCCCAGTCGCGCGGGATCCGACGCGCGTAGTCGCCCCAGGCGGCATCCACCCATGACGGCATGCGCTGGCCGAACGCCACGACCCGGAGCTTCATCCGGGATACCTCGATTCAGGAACGCCGGCGGATGGCGACCGAAGGACGCGCTAACCGCACCCGATCACGCCGCGGCGCGGTTTTCCACGGGGGCGCGGCGCCGGCTCCCGGCCGGGGCCCACAACTCCTCGAGGTTGTAGTAGCTGCGGACTGCTGGCTGCATCACGTGCACCACGATATCCCCGGCATCGACCAGCACCCATTCACCGCTGCCCTCACCCTCGACTCCGACGATCGTCGCACCGGCTTCCTTCAAGCGGTCACGGACGTGGTGCGCGAGGGCTTTGACCTGCCGGGCGGATTCACCACTGGCGATGACCAGGGTATCGCACAGGCTGGTGAGCTTGCGGACATCGAGAACGGAGATATCGCGGGCTTTGATGTCTTCGAGGGCGGTTACGGCGACACGCTTCAGGGTGTTAAGTGGCATCCGGTCGGGGGCTGTACAAGTGATTGCGGCCAATATAGGCCAAAACGGCGGCGGGCAGCAAACCGCGGATCGCCGCGATATCGCCACGCGCCAGTGCCGCGCGAATCGCCGACGCGGAGATCGCGTGCGGGGTGATGACCTGTTGGTAGATGCTGCCCCCGTCCACCTTTTCAAGGTCCCGCCGGTCGGCGGTATGACGTGCCTGCCATTCGCCGGCGAGCGCTCCGGTCAGGGTGCCGGCCAGGTCGGTGCCCGGCCGTGCGACGACCACCACGTGAGCACGCGCGAAGACCTCGCGCCACCGATGCCAGCCCTCGAGACCGAGGAACGCATCCGCACCGACGATCAGCAGCAGCGGTTGGAACGGCCGTTCCGAGCGGAGTTCCGAGAGCGTCAGCACCGTGTAGCTGCGCCCCTCGCGATCGACTTCCCGGGCGTCGATCGCAACCCCGTCGAGACCGACGACGGCGAGTTCGGCCATCGCCAGGCGATCGCGAGCTGGGGCAATCGGCGCAGGCCGATGCGGGGGATCCCCGGCTGGGATGACCAGCATCTCGGCCAGGTCCAACGCCACGCGCACCTCCTGCGCGAGTTCGAGATGGCCACGATGGATCGGGTCGAATGTTCCACCCAGGATACCCAGGGGACGGGCGGGTGGCCTCCCGGATCCGGTATCCGCTGGTTTGGACGAATCGATCAGAACCGTGACCCCGGCTCACGGAGAAACGCGATCTCATCCGGAGTCGACGGCCGGCCGAGTATGGCGTTGCGATGGGGAAAGCGACCGAATCGAGCGATCACCTCGGCGTGCCGTCGGGCGTACTCCAGAGGCCCCGGGAGCCCCGCGTCGGCGAGGTCGGTGAACAGGGCCACCGAGCGAGCCTGGGTATGTCGATCCTCGGCGTGCTGGAACGGCATGTACAGGAACCACCGTTCCACCGGGGCGAGCGAGGCGTCGAAGCCGTGGTCGACCGCGTGGCGTGCACTGGCGAGCGCTTGGTCGTCACCGGCGAACGCCTGGGGCGAATCGCGGAAAGCGTTGCGGGTGAACTGGTCGAGGAGGATGACCCGCGCGAGCGCGCCGCGGGGTGTTGAGGTCCACTCCGTGAAGCCGCCCTCGAGCGCGGTGGCGATGGCGTCTGCGAAGCGTGCATGGATGGCGGCGTCAAACGCGTCGTCCTTGCGAAACCAGGCGTCGCGCTCGGGCCCCGGCACCTCGCCGAACCAGAACGCCAGAATGTCATCCTGCATGTTGCTATAGTGCCACGGCCGGCCGCCCGGCCGACCATGCAAACTACCCGCCGCAACATTTTCCTGCTGTCCTGCTGCCAGGCGCTGCTGCTGGTGAACACCGCGGGGTTGATCGCGATGAACGCGCTCATCGGCTACAGCCTCGTGGCGAACAAGACGTTCGCGAGCCTCGGGGTCACCACCTACGTGCTGGGCTCTGCCGCGGCGACCATGCCGGCCTCGCTATGGATGGCGCGGGTTGGCCGCCAGCGCGGCTTCATGATCGGCTCGGCCATCGGCATCGTCGGGACGCTGCTCGCGGCGTTCGCGCTCTCGCTCGGCAGCTTTCCGCTGTTTTGCGCGAGCACGGCAATCATGGGCGTGTACACCGCGTTCGGCTTGCAGTACCGCTTTGCGGCGGCCGAAATTGCCCCGCCGGCGTTCAAAGCCAAGGCCATATCCCTGGTGCTGGCAGGCGGCATCGTGGGCGGCATCCTCGGCCCCGAAGCGTCGAAATGGGCGCGCGATTGGTTCGCGGCGCCGTTCGTGGGCTCGTTCGTGTTGCTCGCCGCGGTCGCCCTCCTGGCACTCGCCGTGCAGTCGCGCGTGCAGGTGCCGCCTCCGTCGCTTGCCGAGCAGGGTGGCGGGGGACGGTCACTCGCCGCGATCATGCGCCAGCCGGTCTTCCTCGTCGCGGCGCTTGCCGCCGCAGGCGGCTACGGCCTCATGAACCTGCTCATGACCGCCACCCCGCTGGCGATGAGCTTCTGCAGCCATCCCTA
>JBDSND010000149.1:0-11969 GCA_039915505.1 Casimicrobiaceae bacterium | reverse complement strand
CATCGAAGCGGAGGTGGAAGGGGAGGTCGGGCAGGCCCAGCGGCAGCACGCGGGTTTCCGCCGGAGCGCCCAGGGTGGCGAGCGCGGTGCCGGCGAGCACGATCGCGACGAGGGCGCCCGCCGCGAATAGCGCGCGACCGGCCCGATCGCGGTCGCGGAATCGGACCAGCCCGAGGACCCCGATGACCATCCAGCCAAGCACGGCGGCCAGGGTCACCGTGAGTCCGACGCCGCTCACGTCGCGTGCCGGAAAGACCTGGAGGGCGCGTGGACGCCTGGGCGGTGTGCCGCAAACGGCCCGCGCACACTGCGGCGGCGCCCGGCAACGCCCGACCGCGCGACTGCGGGAATGCGCGCGCGGGGCAGCGCCGCGAAGGCCGTACCGTGAAACGGACCGCGTCGCGGTCCGAGGGTCATTTGATACGCATGCCGGGCTGCGCACCGGCATCCGGAGCTAGGAGGTAGATGCCGGGATCGTCGCCCGAGGCCGCGAGGATCATCGCCTCGGACACGCCGAATTTCATCTTGCGCGGCGTGAGGTTGGCGACGACCGGCGTGAGGCGCCCGACGAGATCCTCCGGCTTGTACGCGGATTTGATGCCGGCGAACACAGTGCGCGGTGCAGACTCGCCGAGGTCCAGGGTGAGTTTCACGAGCTTGTCGGCGCCCTCGACGGCTTCGGCCTGGATGATGCGTGCGACCCGGAGGTCGATCTTCATGAAGTCGTCGATGCCGATCTTCGCCGTCGCGCCAGTGTCTTTCGGGTTTGGGGTGGCGGTCGCGGCGGTGCCGGCTGCCTGGGCCGCGGCCCCCGCGAGCTTGTCGCCATGGGTCTTGGCGGACCCCGCCTCAAGCTGCGCGGCGTCGGTGGCTGGTGGCTCGGGCTGGTTGCCGACGGCAGCCTTGGCGCCCTCGACGAGGGTGTCGATCTGCTTCGGGTCGATGCGGGTCATGAGATGGGTGTAAGGCTCGGTTTGGGTGATCCAGTGGTCGAGGGCGTCCCAGCGCAACGGCAGTGGCAGGCCCAGCATGCGCGCGACGCGCTCGGCTGTCACCGGCAGGATGGGTGCGAGGCAAACGGTGAGCACCGCGAAGGCATTGAGGGTATCGGAGCAGACGTCGTGGAGCGCATCGCGCGCGGCTTCGTTCTTGGCGAGCTCCCAGGGCTTGGCCTGGTCGAAGCGCTCGTTGGTGCGGTCGGCAACCCGCATCACTTCGCGGACCACCTTTCCGAACTCGCGCTGCGCGTAGAGCTGCGCGATCTCGGCGGCGGCAGCGCGCGCGACCTCCCGCGAGGGAAAGCGCCGGCTCCTGGCCTCGTGGTCGGTGGGCGGCGCCGCCAGCCGGCCGTCGAAATACCGGGTGATGAACGAAGTCGCCCGGCTCGCGATGTTGACGTACTTGCCGACCAGGTCGCTGTTAACCCGGGCGAGGAAATCGTCGGGATTGAAATCGAGGTCCTCGACTTTGGCATTGAGCTTGGCGGCAATGTAGTAGCGCAGCCACTCCGGATTGAGGCCGAGGTCGAGGTAGTCCGCCGGGCTGACGCCGGTGCCGCGCGACTTCGACATCTTCTCGCCCGAGAAGGTGATAAAGCCGTGCACGAACACGTTGTCCGGCACGCGATAGGGCGCGCCCGCGAAGGCGAGCATCGCTGGCCAGAACAAGGTGTGGAAATACACGATGTCCTTGCCGATGAAGTGGTACTGCTCGACGTCGGGGCGGGCCAGGAATCCCGCGAAGTCGATCCCCTCGCGAGCGAGGTGTGCCTTGAGGCTCGCGAGGTACCCGACCGGGGCGTCGAGCCACACGTAGAAGTACTTGCCCGGCGCATCCGGGATCGGGATGCCGAAGTACGGTGCCTCGCGGGAGATATCCCAGTCGGCGAGGCCAGTGCCGCCATCGTCGGCGTCCCCCAGCCATTCGCGCGCCTTGTTCGCGACCTCGGGCTGCAGCCGTCCGCTCGCCTGAGTCCACTCGCGCAGAAATGCCACGCACGCCGGATCGGAGAGCCGGAAAAAGAAATGCTCGGAGCTGCGGCGCACGGGTGTCGCGCCGGAGATGGTCGAATACGGGTCGATGAGGTCGGTCGGCGCGTACACGGCGCCGCAAACCTCGCACGAGTCGCCGTACTGATCCTTGGCCTTGCAGCGCGGGCACGTGCCCTTGATGTAGCGATCGGGCAGGAACATCGCCTTGACCGGATCGAAGAACTGCTCGACGCTGCGGGTACTGACGAGCGACGGATTACGATCGCGCAGCCGCCGGTAGATGTCTTGCGACAGCTCGACGTTCTCCGCAGAATCGGTCGAGTGCCAATGGTCGAAGCTCAGATGGAAGCCGGCGAGATGGCGCGGCCGCGTCGCGGCGATGCGGGCGACCAGCGCCTCCGGGGTCACCCCTTCGCTTTCCGCCTTGAGCATGATCGGCGCCCCGTGCGCGTCGTCGGCACATACGAAGTGCACCGTGTTGCCGCATAACCGCTGGAAGCGCACCCAGATGTCGGCCTGGATGTACTCCATGATGTGGCCGATGTGGAACGGCCCGTTGGCGTAGGGCAGGGCCGTGGTGACGAACAGGTGGCGGCCGGTAGGGACGGGCGGCATGCGGTTGCTTTGGCCAGATGGAGCGAAATCGGGATGCCGGAGTGCCGGCGCGCGCTGCACGTGCATGCCGATTCTAGCAAATGACGCGCGGCGACTGCTCGCGCAGCAGGGACGCGTGGCCGCGGCTGGTAGAATCGAATGTTTGCGGGCGACGTGCAGGGCGACTTTCGTCGCTGCCCGAACCGGGATCTTGGGAGTAAGCAATGGCCATTACCGAAGCCGACGTGCAGGGCCGCCTGCGGAGCGTCATCGATCCCAACACCGGCAAGGACTTCGTGACCGGCAAGGAGTTGCGCAGGGTTACCATCGCCGGCCGCGATGTCACGGTCGACGTGCAGCTCGGCTATCCGGCCAAGTCGCAGTTCGACCTCTTGCGGCGGATGGTCACCGAGGCGCTGGCGGAACTGCCCGAAGTCGGCAAGGTCACCGTCAACCTGACCCAGAAGATCGTCTCCCACGCGGTGCAGCGCGGGGTAAAGCTCGTTCCCGGGGTCAAGAACATCATCGCGGTAGCCTCCGGCAAGGGCGGCGTGGGCAAATCGACCACTGCCGTCAACCTGGCCCTCGCGCTAGCGGCCGAAGGTGCCAGCGTGGGCGTGCTCGATGCCGATATCTATGGACCGTCGCAACCGACCATGCTGGGCATTGCCGGCCGGCCGGAGTCCAAGGACGGTAAGACGCTGGAGCCGCTCGAGGCGTATGGGGTGCAGGCCATGTCGATCGGCTTCCTGATCGATGTCGACACGCCGATGGTGTGGCGCGGGCCGATGGTGACCCAGGCGCTCGAGCAGTTACTGAAGGACACCAACTGGCGTGAGCTCGATTACCTCGTCGTCGACATGCCGCCCGGCACCGGCGACATCCAACTCACGCTGTCGCAGAAGGTGCCGGTGACCGGCGCGGTCATCGTCACCACCCCGCAGGACATCGCGCTCCTCGACGCCCGCAAGGGCCTCAAGATGTTCGAGAAAGTCGGCGTTCCGATCGTGGGTATCGTCGAGAACATGAGCATGCACGTCTGCTCCAATTGTGGCCACGCCGAGGCGATCTTCGGCGAAGGCGGTGCGCAGAAGATGTGCGCCGAGTACAAGGTGCCGTTCCTCGGCGGACTGCCGCTCGACATCCGCATTCGCGAGCACGCCGATTCCGGCCGACCGACCGTGGTCGCCGATCCGGACGGTCCCGTCGCATCGATCTACCGGGAGATTGCCCGCAAGACTGCGGTATTCGTTGCCCAGAAGGCCGAGGACTTCTCGGCGCGGTTTCCGAGCATCAAGGTCCAGAACACCTGACCCGCGGCGTCGTTCGGCGCGCAGCGAAGGGCGCGGCCACCTCGTCGCCCTCGACCTCACCGGATGGAGAAGCTCACCTTCACCCGATTCGTCGCGGCCTTCGCGGTCGTACTGACGCATTTTGGGCGCGACATCCCGTTCATCGACGACCTACCGTGGTCGCATTTCCTGCGTCAGGGATCGTTCATGGTGAGCTACTTCTTCGTGCTCTCCGGATTCATCATGGCGGCGGTGTACTGGGACCTCGACAGTCGTGCCGATCGACGCGCCTACTGGATCGCGCGTCTCGCACGCATCTACCCGGTGTACCTCTTCGCGCTGGTGTTCATGATGCTGCTCGACACCGAGAACGGACCGCGGCCGCTCATCTCTTTCGCCCTCAACGCCTCGCTCCTGCAGGCGTGGTTTCCGACGTACGTGATGACGGGAAATCCCCCCGGCTGGTCGCTGTCGACCGAAGCGTTCTTCTACCTGGTCTTTCCCTTCTGCGTGCCGTTGCTGCGGGCCATGCCGGGGCTGTGGCGGCCGCTCGCCGCGATCATTGCCGTCTGGCTGGCTTCCCAGGTGGGTTACCACGCCGGCCGACAATTCCTGGAGGTCCACCACGTCGAGGTCGTGCACAACGCACTCCACTACGTCCCGCTCCTGCACCTCAACTCGTTCCTGGCGGGTATCGCCGCAAACCTCGTCCTGCGCCGGGGGAGCTGGCGCAATTCCCGCGATGCTGGCCAGTCGTCGCAAGCGGGCACCGCCTTCGCGCTGATTGTCACGAGTTTCGCCCTCATCCTCGCGGCACTCTGGGTTCTCGGCCGCGGGCTCTATGTTGCCGGTGCGTTCGTGTCGGCCGCGAACGGCCTGCTTGCGCCGCTCTTCGCCCTCTTCATCGGGGCACTGGCGGTCGACCGCTCGCGCTGGACACGGTGGCTCGCGTGGGCGCCGCTGGTCGCCCTCGGCGAAATGAGCTATGCGGTCTACATCCTGCAGGACCCCGTGCGCGAGGTCGTTTATCGGCTCGGCACGGGGCCGTGGCCGATGACCGACGTGCCACTCTTCTATACCTATCTCGCGACCCTGGTGGCGCTTTCCGCGGTTGTGTGGCGGTGGTACGAGCAACCAATGCGGCGCTACCTGCGCGTCCGACTCGGCGCGCCGGGCAGAGCGCGGGCGGCACGCGCGGCGGTGGTATGATCGCGGCGATTTCGACAGGGGCAGCATGATCAAGTCCGACCGCTGGATCCGCAGGATGGCGCGTGAATACGGAATGATCGCGCCCTTCGAGCCAGGTCAGGTTCGCGAGGTGAACGGGCGGCGAATCGTGTCGTATGGCACGTCGAGCTACGGGTACGATATCCGCTGCTCGAGCGAGTTCAAGCTCTTCACCAACCTCAACAGCACCATCGTCGACCCGAAGAACTTCGACGACAAGTCGTTCGTCGACGTGACCGGCGATTCCTGCATCATCCCGCCCAACTCCTTCGCGCTAGCCCGCACGGTCGAGTACTTTCGCATTCCGCGCAACGTGCTGACCATCTGCCTCGGCAAGTCGACCTACGCCCGCTGCGGGATCATCGTCAACGTGACGCCGTTCGAGCCCGAGTGGGAAGGGTACGTCACCCTCGAGTTCTCCAACACCACGCCGCTGCCGGCGAAGATTTATGCCAACGAAGGTGTGGCGCAGGTCATCTTCTTCGAGTCCGACGAGGTGTGCGAGACGTCGTACAAGGATCGCGGTGGCAAGTACCAGGGCCAGCAGGGCGTGACGCTGCCCAAGATCTGAGGCGTCGCGTCGTGTCCACGACGCGACCGCACCGCACCGCGCACCGGCGCGGCTTAGGCGGGTTCTTTCGGTGATGGCAGGCCTGCGCGTTCTGAGATCGGCTGCCCTCGCGGCAGCGGCGGTGCTGACACTGAGCCTGGTCGCCCTCGGATGGGCCAACTGGCCCGCGGCGGACGATTACTGCAACGCTATGCTGGTGGCCGACCTTGGGGTCGACGGCGCCCTCGGATGGCTGTACACCCAGTGGAGCGGCCGGCTCGCCACCGGCGCGGTGCTCTATGGCGCGGTGGCGCGGCTCGAGCCGCCGGCATTGCATGGGGTCAGTGCACTGGTCGCGGCCGGTGTCGCCCTGGTGGCTTGGCAGATCTCCACCTTCGTCCTCGGCCGCGCCCGATCGCTGCGTCCCATGCTGTTCGCGGCCGTCCTTGCGGCGCTGGTACTCGGCCTCTATCCGCTGCTCGGGCAAACGGTGTACTGGCCGACGGGCGGCGTCGTGTACTGGCTGCCACTGGTGCTGTTGCTGCATTGGCTCAATGGCACGCGGGCGTTGGTGAGCGATGGCGTCGAGCGCTTCGGCAGCGCCTACGCCTTTGTCTCGAGCGTGGTCCTCGGCAATGCCATTGAACTGGTCGTGCCCATCGCGGTGACATACCTCGTCGCCATGGGCTGGCGGAGCCGGAAGGCGCGCCACACGCGCCATGCACTGCTGCTGCGTGCCGGCGGCGTGCTCATCGGCGCCCTCGTCCTGGTCACCGCGCCCGGTAACTTCCTGCGCGCACGGGCGACACCAGGATCCCTCGTCCTCGACCCTGCGGTGCTCGGTCGCGCTTATCTCGCGCTGCTGCAGGAAGCGGCCGTCAGTGGCGTCACGATGCTCGGTATCGCCCTGCTGGCGCTGCTCGTGGGATTCGCGCTGCAGCGCTCGCCGGCGAGCGCCGGATGGACGCGGCCGGTGGGTGTGTCGCGCCTGGACGAAGCTGCTGCACTCGCGGTCGGTGCATTGCTGAGTGTGGTGCCGGTCCTCGCGGCGCCCGCGCAGGCCGCGCCGCGCAACACGCTGTACCTCTTGGTCGCGCTTCTGGCGGCGAGCCTCCTGGTCGGGGTGCCCCGCGCGGCGGGCCGCTGGTCCACCCCCACCGCGCTCGTCCTGGTCCTGCTGGCTGCAGCGGGATCGGTCACCGCGGCAGTGCGCCTCGTCGACGATCGCGCACTGGCGATGGCGCGTCGCCACGAGCAACTCGAGCGCCACGCACGACTCGCCGACCCCAGCCAGCGCGGCTCCGACGTCGCCGTGCGCCCGATTGCGAGCGCGGCGCCCGCGACGTTGCACGCGATCGACATCACGGCCGATCCGTCAGCGGTGGTGAATTGGTGCGTCGCCTCGGTCTACCGGCTGCGGTCGATTCGCATCGACGGGACCGCTGCGCCGTGACGCCGGTCCCCGCGCGGCTGGGTCGTTGGGAGTGGCTGGCGTTGGTGGCGGCGCTCGCGATCGGTCACGCCTTTTACGCCCGCATCGTACGGTTCCCATCCGACTTCGACGCCCTCAACTACGTGCAGATCGCGACGGACATCGCACAGCATGGTCTCTTCCGCCCGTTCTACTACGCCAACATCCGCACTTATGGGTACCCGCTGGTGCTCGCCGGGCTGGAGCGCACGGCCGCGCTCACCGGCGTCGACTGGCTGTGGCTCGTGTTCGAGGCGCAGCTCTTCGCCTACCTTGGAGCATGCGTCGCCGTGCGCAACGCCGTCGCCCGCCACGATTCCGCGTACGCACCCTGGGTCCTGGTGACCCTCGCCCTGAACGTGTTCGCGCTGTCGTACGCGCCGGAGACCCTCACCGAGAGCCTGGCCCTCACGCTGCTGATGCTCGCGGCCGCGCTGTGGATCGGGATGCGCGTCCCCGGCGCGGCGCTGCCCGCGCGGGTCTTCGTGGCCGCGCTTCTGACATCGTTCGCGGTGATGGTGCGACCGGCCTCGCTCTTTGCGCTCGCCGCCTTCGCGGTGGCGCTGCTGCTCGTGGTGCTCGAGCGCCGAGTCGGCTGGCGCACCGGGCTGTCGATGGCGGTGGTGTTCGTGGTCGGCACGGCGCTTCCCATGGCGCCGCAGGTGATCAACAACCTGCGCAACTATGGTGAGGCCACGCCACTGGTCGTGGCCCGGCTCGGCACCAACCAGCAGATCTGGGGGATCCAGTACCTCAAGTACGCCACCGCCCTGCCGCCGGTGCCGCTGCCATCGGTCTTCTACGACAATACCTTGGTGGTGAGCCGGCCGATCGATCCCGAGCATCCGCTCGCATGGTACTGGCGCTATCCCTGGGCAGGGGCGCGCACCCTGGCGCTGCACGTGTTCAACATGCTCGACCAGGATCTCTTCTTTACCTATGCGCGAAGCCTGGATCCCTGGTACCGCGTTCCTGTCGCGATTCTGAACCACGCCCTGCTCGCATTCGCCGCGATCGGCGGCGTGCTGATGGTGGCACGTCGCCGCCTTGCGATGACCGCCATAGCCGTCGTCGCATTCGTAGTCGCGCACATCGGACTGCATGCGACCACGGCGGTGGAGATGCGCTTCGGGCTGCCGCTCCTTGTACTGGCGGGTCCGCTCGCGGCGTTCGGATGGCGGGTGCTGCGCCGACGCGCCCGGCGGTGCGCGTGGCTGGTGGTTGGCATCTTCGTCGCCGCGTGGGTGACGGGCGCCCTCATGCTGTCGGACTGGGTACGCGCTCAAGCACCGCAGATCCGTGCCTGGCAGCAGGAGCACGGCGGCGGCTGGCACCTGCCGTAGTGGAGTGATTGCCGGAAGAGGGTGCGCGCGAGCAGAAAGGTGGTGGGCACCACGCAGGCCATCGCGACCAGGAAAGGCACAAGCGCGCGGGCTACGAAGCGCTGGCGGGCTGACTTCAGGCGTTGGCCGTGCTGGCGCAAGCGGTCCCCACGCCGCGCCATGTCGCGCGCGGAGGCCTGACGACCAAGCGATGCGCTGATCGAAGACGAAGTCCGGAGCGGGCGAGGCGCGAGTGTGCGCGGGGAACGCCCGGAAGTGCCACGTTAGGGTGCAGACCGGCCCCTTGCAACCGAATATCGAAGGCTGACCCGGTCCACCAGCTTCCACACACTTGCCCGGTTGAAATGCCTATCCTTGATCGAGCCTGACGAGGCGGACACCGCGACCGGAACCGCCGGCGTTGCCCGCCCATCGTCCCGCTTCCGAGCACTTGACGGGCCGCCTCGCTGCCCACATGCTCCACCCGGACTGGCATCGACGCGCTCCCGTGCCGACGCTGGCCCCCAGGGGGGAGGCCCATGTTGACCCGTCGTGTCGCTCGGTTCGGTGGGTGGAGCGCGCTATTCGCCCTTGCGCTTACCGCAGGCGGGGTCCGTGACAGCGCCGCAGCGGTCATGACCGAGCGCCCACCCGATCGCGCGGCAGGCGACCGAAAGACTTCCGCGGCGCCGGTGATGATCGACCGTATCGTGGTGCGCATGCGTCCCGACGCGGCACGCGGTCCGCAGCACGGTATCGATGCGCGCCGCCTCGCCGACCTGCAGCAGCAACTCGGTGTCGCATTTTCCCTGGGCGGCTTCACGCGCGGCGATGCGGCCGTGCTGCTGCTGGAGGATCCGCTACCGCTCGCCCACGCCAAGCGACTCATCAACGAGCTTCGCCTGCAGCCAGGCGTACTGGCCGCGGAATTCGACCGCAGCGGCGCCGCGGGATCGCGGGCCGAAGTAGCGCGGCCAAAGGCCGGTAGCGACGCCGCGACGATTACCCGTTTCATCGTCACCTTCGAGGACCCTGCCGCGCGCACGGCATGGGACACCGGCGCGCGACTTGAGCCATCCCGCAACGCCCTTCTCTCGCGTGCTGCAGGAACGGCGATGCGCGTGGTGCGCGCGACGGTCAATGGCGCGTGGCTGGTCGAGCTTTTCGTGGCTGTCTCGGCATCCCGCGCCCGCGAGATCGCGGCGCAACTCGAGGCCGATCCGGCGATCCGATTCGCGACTCCGGATTACAAGGTGCAGCCCCACTTCCGGCCTAACGACCCCTATTTCCTGCAGGACTACCAGTGGAATCTCGGTGATCCCCTCACGACCAGCTACTATGGCATCCAGGCCCTGGAAGCTTGGGACATCACGGTCGGATCGAGCCTCGTGGTGGCGATCATCGACACAGGAATCACGCTTCATCCCGACCTCGCCGGACGAATCATCCCAGGGTACGATTTCGTGTCGGATTCCGACGACTCGAATGACGGCGACGGGCGGGACCCGGACGCCCGCGACCCGGGCAACTGGCGCGACGCCGGCCAGTGCGGCACGGGCAAGGGCGCTCGAACCAGCAGCTGGCACGGCACGCACGTCGCCGGCATCGCGCTCGCCACCGGCAACAACGGCATCGGCGTCGCCGGCATTAACTGGGTGGCGCGCATCCTTCCGGTCCGCGTGCTGGGCGCCTGTGGCGGTGCCACGGCGGACATCCTGGAGGGCATGCAATGGGCGGCGGGACTGCCGGTTCCCGGAGTGCCGGCCAACCCCAATCCCGCGCGCGTCCTGAACCTGAGCCTTGGCGGACCCGGCGAGTGCGATGCCCAGCTGCAGTCGATGATCGACCAGGTATTGGCCACCGGCGCCTTCATCTCGGTCTCGGCCGGCAACGACGATTCGAACAGCGACGATCACTGGCTTTCCGCGTGCTACGGCGTGAGCACGGTCACGGCGACCGACCCGTACGGCGAGCGCGCAAGCTACAGCAACTACAGCTACTACGCCGACATCGCCGCGCCCGGGGGCGACGATTCTCGGTATGGCCGCTATTACGCCGTGTGGTCCACTCTCAACGATGGCGAATACAGCGTTGGTAACCCGATCTACGAGGAGTACGCCGGCACCAGCATGGCGTCGCCGCACGTCGCCGGCGTTGCCTCCCTCATGCTGGCGATCAATCCCACGCTGTCGGCTGCGCGCATCAAGGCGATCATGGCCGACACGTCCTCCTACTTTCCGCGCAATACGACCTGCCGTGACCTGGGCAACTGCGGCGCGGGAATCGTCAATGCGTACTTCGCCGTGAAGGAGGCCCGCAGGGTGAGCAACGTGCCGACGGCGGCTGTGATCGAGTTCTACAACACGACTCTCGATCACTATTTCATCACCGCCTCGCCCGCAGAGATGGACGCGCTCGACACTGGACGCATTCGCGGCTGGGTGAGGACCGGTGGTGTCTTCAAGGCCTACGCCACGGCCGAAAGCGGCCTCAAGGGTGTCTGTCGCTTCTACATCCCTCCCGTGCGGGGCGATTCGCATTTCTACACCGCCGACAGCGAGGAGTGCTCGGGGATCTACGATGCCGCCACCAATCCGAACAACGCCGCCTATCGCTTCTACAGCGGCTTCGTCTACGAGAGCGGCGCGGTGTTCTACGTCGACGCTCCGGTCGGCGGTGCCTGCCCCCCGCCCACGCTGCCCGTCTACCGCCTGTGGAACAATCGCGCCGATTCCAATCACCGGTACACGACAAGCCTGGTTGCGCGCGACCAGATGCTCGCCCGCGGGTACGTCTCCGAGGGCACCGTGATGTGCGCGCGACCGTGATGGGTCGCGCGGCATGGGCGAGCCCAGGCGACGCTGCGGAGGCCGGGGCGGTGGCGCTCGTAGTGGACCGAGGCGCAATCCGGCGACCTATGCCCAGGACAGGACTGCCGATCGATGCCTTGCACGCGTTGCTCACGACGAGACTGGGGTGCTGCACGGTCTCAGGCGTCACGCTGCAGCGCCATCGCCCAGCGTGCCGCCTACCTTGTGGGGTCCTCGTGGGGGTGCATGAGGCGAGAGATGGGTCAAGCTTCAGGTGGACCGCCAGATAGCCGCCCGTCGCCAACGTCGGTTAACGGCCGAAACCGCCAGTTGATGCGCCGCGAGGCTAGGACCGCAATTCTCAGCATTGCGGCCATTGGCAGCGTCATTGCGACCGGCAGCAAGGGATCGGTTGTCGCCGTCCAGGGTTCCACCACACGCGATGGCCGGCGGTAGGGGCGCCGGAATCTGGCTCGAGTGCTAGACTATTTCATACGCAAAAGCGCCAGTATCGGGGTGTCGTCGTACCGGAGGTCGCATTGGAATCCGTCCCTCGATGTGTAGCGCGTCGACGCGACCAAGACATTGCGTTGTCTTGCAAGGCCGCGCCAGCAAGATGGGCGGACGCGGGAAACGGGAGGTCCGATAATGGCTGAATCGCTGATGGAGCTTGAACAGCAGGCGCGCGCGCTCCCGCCACACGACCGAGCGC
>JBDSND010000112.1:0-2624 GCA_039915505.1 Casimicrobiaceae bacterium | reverse complement strand
CGCCTCGGGCCAGCGGGTTGCCGCCTGAGCGGAGCCCGCGCGGCCGCGGGAGCAACTGGCGGATCATCGGCCGCGACAACTGCCTGAACGGCGGCGCGTCGCGCCGCATCCAACGACCGCTCCCGGTACCCCGGGACGCGGACACGACTCCCAACGCCTGAACCCTACCGATGCCCGACGACAAGAAGCCCAAGCTCCGCTCCGCCCAATGGTTCGGCCGCCACGACCGCGACGGCCTCGTGCACCGGTCGTGGATGAAGAACCAGGGCATTCCGCACGACCAGTTCGACGGCCGGCCTGTCGTCGGCATCTGCAACACATGGTCCGAGGCCACGCCCTGCAACGCGCATTTTCGCGAGCTCGCCGAGCACGTGCGCCGCGGTGTGCTCGACGCCGGCGGGTTTCCCCTCGAGTTCCCGGTGATGAGCCTCGGCGAGACGCTGATGCGGCCCACCACGATGCTGTTCCGCAACCAGGCGGCGATGGACGTCGAGGAATCGATCCGCGCCAACCCGTTCGACAGCGTCGTCCTGCTGATGGGCTGCGACAAGACCACGCCGGCGCTGCTGATGGGCGCCGCGTCGTGCGACCTGCCCACGATCGGCGTGTCGGGCGGCCCGATGCTCAACGGCAAGTTCCGCGGCGAGGACATCGGCTCGGGCACGCACGTGTGGAAGTTCACCGAGCTCCTCAAGACCGGGCAGATGGACGAGTCGGACATGATCGAGGCCGAGGCGTGCATGTCGCGCTCGGCGGGCCACTGCATGACCATGGGGACGGCGACGACGATGGCGTCGATGGTCGAGGCCCTCGGCATCGGGCTGCCCACCAACGCGGCGATTCCTGCGGTCGATTCGCGCCGCCGCGTGCTCGCGCGCATGGCGGGCCGGCGGATCGTCGACATGGTGCGCACCGACCTCAGGATGTCGCAGATACTGACCCGGAAGGCCTTCGAGAACGCGATCATGACCAATGGCGCGATCGGCGGCTCGACCAACGCAGTCGTCCATCTGCTCGCGGTCGCGGGACGCATGGGGGTCGACCTCACGCTCGACGACTGGGACCGGCTCGGCCGCACGATGCCCTGCCTCGTCGACCTGATGCCGTCGGGCAGGTACCTGATGGAGGATTTCTATTACGCGGGCGGCCTGCCGGTGGTCCTGCGCGAGATCGGCGAGTACCTGCACAAGGACGCGCTCACCGCCAACGGCAGGACGATCTGGGACAACGTCAAGGACGCGGTCAATTACAACGAGAAAGTGATCACGCCGATCCGCCGGCCGTTCAAGCCGCAGGGCGGCATCGTCGTGCTGAAGGGCAACCTGGCGCCTGACGGCGCGGTGCTGAAGCCCTCCGCCGCGACGCCGAAGCTCCTGAAGCACAAGGGCCGCGCCGTCGTGTTCGAGGATATCGACGACCTGCACGCACGCATCGACGACCCGAAGCTCGACGTGAATCCCGACGACATCCTCGTCCTCAAGAACTGCGGGCCGAAGGGCTACCCCGGATTTCCCGAGGTCGGCAACTTTGCGCTGCCGACGAAGATCCTGAAACGCGGCATCAAGGACATGATCCGCATCTCCGATGCGCGGATGTCGGGAACCGCTTACGGAACCGTCGTGCTGCACACGGCGCCGGAGGCCGCAGCGGGAGGTCCGCTGGCACTCGTCAAAAACGGCGACCTGATCGAGCTCGACGTCCCCAAGCGGGTGCTGCGGCTTCACGTTAGCGCCGCCGAACTGGCAGAACGAAAGAAGGCGTGGAAGGCGCCCAAGCCGCACGCGGAGCGGGGCTGGGTGAAGCTCTACTGCGACACCGTCCTCCAGGCCGATCGTGGCGTCGACCTGGACTTTCTGGTCGGCAAGTCCGGCTCCAAGGTTGGCAAGGTGAGCCATTGACGCCCGCCGGTTGCGCCGAAGGCGCGGCCTGTGATAGTGTTATGACAACGTCATCAAGGTGGGCGGCGCCCTGGGATCGGGCGAACGCCGGCCGCAACTCGGGAGGCGCGATGCTGAATTTCTCACGACGCTCCTTCGCGGCGGCGCTCGCTTTCGCCTCCGCGACGGTCTTCTCGCTTGCGAACGCCGCCGACGTTGCGCTCGCACCACGCGCCGTCGTCAACCAGTCAGGAACGACGGTCGAAAGCGGCGGTGTGCGCTGGCTGGGCACCGGTGCCAACGCGGCGGTTTCGCGGCTCGGGATGATCTTCTCGGTGCCCGAATTGCCGCGCACAGCGTTTCGCTCGGCAACGCTCATCCTCACCGCCGCGTGGACGCAGTGGATCCCGATCGACGTGCAGATTGCGGCCGAGCTTTCGCCCAATCCAGCCGACTTCGGCCCCCGCGCGCTGCCTTCGGATCGCTCGCTGACGGCGCTGGTCGCCCGCTACGCCGAAAACACTCGCTGGGGCGTGAACGCCGTCTACGAAATCGACGTGACCGAGCCCGTGCGCGCGCTGCTCGCGCGGTTTTCGCATCCGGCGGCGATCGCGCTCATCGCCGCGGGGCAGGGAACGCCGTGGGGCCGCAAGTATTTCGCGATGGCCAGCGCGCCGCCGAGCCTCAAGCTGATCTTCGACGATCCCCCGGGGCCGCCGCCGATGCCCGCGGTGTCGTCCGAAAGCG
>JBDSND010000104.1:0-9979 GCA_039915505.1 Casimicrobiaceae bacterium | reverse complement strand
CCGAACACACCTGCCGCGAGTGCCGCGCCCGCCGGAATGCGGATGAACGTATGCACGACATCCCAGATGGAATCGAGGCCGGGCACCTTGTCGGCGAAGAATTCGGTGGCGAGCATGAGGCCCGACGCGCCGAGCACCCACGGATGCGCCAGCACGTGCAGTCCCGACGGCAGCTCCACCCAGCCAAGCCATTGAAGGCTGCCGACCACGAACAGCACCGCGTAGAGCCGCAAGCCGCTCGCCCAGCCCAGCGCGCCGGCGAGCGCAATGAGCTGCCAGGTGTCGAGGTCGGCGATGCCGGGGATGGCGGTCATGGCTTGCGCAGCGTATCTGGCACCCACGCGGCCGGGCGTTTTTCGAGGAAGGCCGCTACGCCTTCCTTGCCCTCTAGCGTGGCCCGCACGGTGGCGATGCGTTGGGCGGTGTCGTCGATCACCGCGGCGTCGATGGGCCTGTGCGCCACCGCCCGCACCAGCTCCTTGCAGGCGCGCTGGGCGGCCGGACCTGCCAGGAGCAGCGCGGCCAGCATCTCGTTCACGCGCGCGTCGAGGCCATCGTCGGGCGCAACGTCGTGGACCAGGCCAATGCGCATCGCCTCGACCGCGCTAAAGCGCTCGCACGACAGGAAATAGCGTCGCGCCTGCCGCGCACCGATGGCTTCGATGACATAGGGGCTGATGGTGGCGGGGATGATGCCGAGCTTGGCCTCCGACAGCGCGAAGACTGCATCACTGCTTGCGAGCGCGATGTCGCAGCAGGCAACCAGCCCCACGCCGCCGCCATAGGCTGCGCCGCGCACGCATGCCACGGTCGGCTTGCCCAGGGCATCGAGGGTGTGCAGGAGATGCGCCAGGCCACGGGCGTCGGCGAGGTTCTGGGCCGTGGTATAGGTGCCGGTCTCTCGCATCCAATTGAGATCGGCGCCGGCGCAAAAGGTGCGACCCGCACCCTTCAAAACGACCGCGCGGACAGCGGCGTCGCCGTCGATCGTCTCCAGGGCCGCGGTCAGCTCGCGAATGAGCGCCGCGTTGAAGGCGTTATGGACTTCCGGGCGCACGAGCGTCACCAGGGCGATGCCTTCACGCCTCTCGATGGTGATGGTCGAAGGCGCATCGGATGCCGGCGCCTGGTCTCCCGTGGCCGCGGGCGTGCTGCTTCTCGTAGGGTTCATGGCGAGCCTCGTTACATCCGGAAAACACCGAATCGGGTCGGTTCGATCGGCCGGTTGAGGGCGGCGGCGATGGCGAGTCCGAGGACATCGCGGGTGTCGGCGGGATCGATGATGCCGTCATCCCAAAGCCGAGCACTGGCGAAGTAGGGATGACCCTCACGCTCGTACTGGTCACGGATGGGAGCCTTGAAGGCCTCCTCGTCCGCCGCCGACCAGTGTCCGCCGCGGGCGTCGGTCGCGTCGCGGCGGAGGGTCGCGAGCACGGTGGCGGCCTGCTCGCCGCCCATCACCGAGATCCGGGCATTGGGCCACATCCACAGGAAGCGCGGGCCGAACGCCCGGCCGCACATGCCGTAATTGCCGGCGCCGTAGCTGCCGCCAATGATGACGGTGAACTTCGGCACCTGGGCACACGACACCGCGGTCACCATCTTGGCGCCGTCCTTGGCGATGCCGCCGGCCTCGTATTTCTGGCCCACCATGAACCCGGTGATGTTCTGCAGAAACACCAGCGGTATCGCCCGCTGGCAGCACAGCTCGATGAAATGCGCGCCCTTCTGCGCCGACTCCGAGAACAGCACCCCATTGTTGGCGACGATCCCGACCGGGTAGCCCCACAGCCGCGCGAAGCCCGTCACCAGGGTCGTGCCGTAACGGGCCTTGAACTCGTCGAACGCGCTGTCGTCGACGACCCGCGCGACCACCTCGCGCACGTCGTAGGGCTTGCGGATGTCGGCATTGATCACGCCATGCAGTTCCGCAGGCGCATGGCGCGGCGGCTTCGGCACGGTGACCTCGACGGTCTGGGGCTTGATGCGGTTGAGGTTACCGACGATGTGCCGGGCGAGCGCCAGGGCATGGGCGTCGTCCTGGGCGAAGTGATCCGCCACGCCCGAGACGCGGGTGTGGACGTCGGCACCGCCCAGGGTTTCGGCGTCCACGATCTCCCCGGTCGCCGCTTTCACCAGCGGTGGTCCGCCGAGGAAGATGGTGCCCTGCTCCTTGACGATGATCGCCTCGTCCGACATGGCGGGGACGTAGGCTCCCCCCGCCGTGCACGAGCCCATCACCACCGCGATCTGCGGAATGCCTTCCGCCGACAGGGTCGCCTGGTTGTAGAAGATGCGCCCGAAATGATCGCGATCGGGAAACACGTCGACCTGGTTCGGCAGGTTCGCCCCGCCGGAATCGACGAGATAGATGCAGGGCAGCCGGTTCTCGCGCGCGATCTCCTGCGCCCGGACGTGCTTTTTCACGGTGACCGGGTAGTACGTGCCGCCCTTCACCGTTGCGTCGTTACACACGACCACGCATTCGCGCCCCGCCACCCGGCCGACGCCGGTGATGATGCCGGCGGCGGCGATGGTGTCGTCGTACATGCCATAGGCCGCGAACTGCGACAGCTCGAGAAAGGGAGTGCCGGGATCGAGCAGCAGCGCCACGCGCTCGCGCGGCAGCAGCTTGCCCCGGGCGGTGTGCTTGGCACGCGCCGCGTCGCCGCCACCCTGCTCGATCGCGGCGACCTTGTCCCGCAGGTCGGCGACAAGAGCCGCCATCGCCTCACGGTTGGCGGCGAAGGTGGCATCGCGCACATCCAGCTTGGTCTCGAGGATCGCCATTGCGGGGGTCAATTGCCGGACTTGCGAGTGGGTAGCGGGTGCCCCGGCATGAGGTCGTAGGGATGACGCCACCCGGGCTCGGTCCGGATCCGGGCGAGCCAGTCGCGCAGGTTCGGATAGTCGGCCCAGTCGACGCCGAGCTCGTCCTCGAAGTACAAGTAGCCGACCAGCGACAGATCGGCAATGGTGAGGTGCTCGCCGACGACGTAGCTGCGCCCCGCGAGGTGGGTGTCGAGCACTTTCCATGCGGCCTCGGCACGCAGGCGCAGGAAGCGGGTCACGGCGGGATCGGGGTTCGGGTCGATCACCCGCAGGAACCGGTAGGTCGCCGTGTAACTGGTGAGCTTGTGGTTGTCGTACAGGATCCAGCGCAGCACCTCGCGCGCTTCAAGGGGATCTGCCGCCCCATAGCGGCCGAGCGCCTCGGCAAGATAGTTCAGGATGACCCCGGATTGGGTGAGCACCGTGTCGCCGTGAGTGAGCATGGGCACCTCGCCCATCACGTTGCGCGCCCGGTATTCCGGCGTCCGCGTCTCGCCGTTGAAATAGTCGACAAAGCGCGGTTGCCAGTCGGCGCCGGCGAGGGCAAGCAGCAGCGCGGGCTTGTACGCGTTGCCGGACTGGGCGAAGCAATCGAGGACGAATTCGGCCATGGCGCGTGATGATCTCAGAAGCCGCCGGTCTCGAGCCAGCGGATGACCTGGTCGAGGCGATCGAGTCCCCAGAAAGGCTCGCCATCGACCACGATGTACGGTGAACCGAAGACGCCGCGGGCGATGGCACGGTCCATCTCGGACTTGAAAGCTTCCTTGACCGCCGGATCGTCGATCGCGGCCCGCGCGGTTTCACGCTCGAGCCCGACAGCATCGGCCGCGACGGCGATGGTCTCGTCGGGATTCGAGATGTCGCGATGGTCGTTGAAATACGCGCTGAATAGCGCGAGCACCAGTGCCCCGACCTGGTCCGGCGCCGTGGCCTTGACCCAGCTCACGAGGCGGGCGGGTGCCTGGGTAGGAATCGGGAACCGCTCCGGCATCGTAAGCGGCGGCAAACCGTGGAAGCGCGCGCTGCGCGCCATGTCACGTCGGGCGTAATCCCCCTTGAGCGGTATCTGCGTGAGCGGGCCGCTGCCGGTGTGCTTGAAGACGACGCCCAGCAGGATCGGATGCCAGTCGATCGCGCGATCGTGGCGTGCCGCGAGCGGACCGATCTTCTGCCCCGCGAGAAATCCGTAGGGCGAGGAAAAGTCGAAGTAGAAGTCGATCGGCTTATTGGAGGGCATGCTCAACCTTCGTGGGCTAGCGCGCGCCCGATGACCAGGCGCTGGATGTCGCTCGTGCCTTCGTAGATCTGGCATACGCGCACGTCGCGATAGATGCGTTCCACCGGGAAATCAGTCACGTAGCCGTAGCCGCCGTGTACCTGGATGGCGTCCGAGCACACCCGCTCGGCCATCTCGGAGGCGAAGAGTTTGGCCATCGAGGCTTCCTTGAGGCACGGCAGCCTGGCGTCGCGCAGCGATGCGGCGTGCCAGACAAGCTGCCGGGCGGCCTCGATACGGGTCGCCATGTCGGCCAGCCGGAAGTTGACCGCCTGGTGTTCGATGATGGGTTTGCCGAACGTGGTCCGTTCCCGCGCATAGGCACGTGCCGCATCGAAGGCCGCACGCGCCATGCCCACCGCCTGCGCGGCGATGCCGATGCGTCCTGCCTCGAGATTGCCGAGGGCGATGCGATAGCCCTCGCCTTCCTTCCCCAGCAGGTGATCGGCGGGGACCGCGCAATCCTCGAGGGTGATCTGGGCAGTGTCGGAGGCGCGCTGGCCGAGCTTGTCCTCGACTCTGGTGACGATATAGCCAGGTGTTCCGGTCGGCACGATGAACGCCGAGATGCCGCGCTTACCCGCGGTCCGGTCGGTGACCGCGAACACGATCGCGACGTCGGCGTGTTTGCCGGTGGTGATGAACTGCTTGACCCCGTTCAGCACCCAGCGCTCGTCGCGCCGCTCGGCGCGGGTGGTGATGGCGGCCGCGTCCGAGCCGACGTGAGGCTCGGTAAGGCAGAAGCAGCCAAGGAGCTCGCCGCGTGCAAGCGGCTTCAAATAGCGTTCCTTCTGGGCGTCGGTGCCGTACGCGGCCAGGGGCCCGCACACCACCGAGTTCTGCACGCTGGCAATGGTCGAGGTCGCGCCATCGCCGGCCGCGATCTCCTCCATCACCACGGCGAGCGACACGTAATCGAGCCCGGCACCGCCCCATGCCTCGGGCACCACCACGCCCAGCGCACCAAGCTCCCCCAGGGCCCGGAGCGCGTCGCGCGGGAACGCATGCTCGCGATCCCACTGCGCGGCGTGCGGCGCGAGCGCCTCCTGTGCGAAGGCGCGAAACGTGTCGCGGATCAACGTCTGCTCTTCGTTCAGGCGCATGGCGCCTCCCCGATGGCGTCGCGCTTCGGCCGCGCTGGCGCCGGTCCACCGCCGCCGCGATTGAGGATCGCGACCCCGGCTACCACGAGCGCCCCGCCGAGCAAGGTGGGCGCGTCGAGTCGCTCGTCGAGAAGGAGCACCCCCAGCACCACGGCGCTCACGGGCACCAGGTTGATGAACACGGCTGCCGCCGCCGGACCAATCGCATGCACCCCCTCGTAGTACCACACGAATGCCACGGCGGTACCGAACACGCCCAGGAATGCGATGGCGGACCAGGCGGTGAGCGAGGCCTGCGGCGGGGCGATGCCGTCGCCCGAAACCACGGTCGCCAGCGCCAGCATGACCGTGCCCGCCCAGGCCGCATAGGTCGACGTGGCCAACGGCGAAAGCCCGCGCAGCATGCGCTTGCCGATCAGGGTATAGGCCACCCACGATGCGACAGAGCCGAATAGCAGCAGCTCGCCCGTCCCCAGCGCGCCGTCGAAGAGGGAGCGCACGTCGCCGTGGCTGATCACTACCGTGGCACCGATCAGCGCCACCACCATGCCGGCGATGCGCGCCGGTGAGAGTCGATCGCCGAAGAAGACGGCCGCGCCCAGTGCCGTCATGGCAGGATTGAGGGCGATGATGAGCGCACCCCGGCTCGCCGTTACCGTCTTGAGGCCCGCCATGAAACAGAGGTTGTACGCGAACACCCCGGTGGCGCCGAGCAGCAGCACACCGGCGACCTGTCGCCCTGACAACGGGGGCCAGCGGCGCTCGAGTACGGCAAGCACCACCAGCAAGGCACCCGAGGCGACCACGTAGCGCCAGAGCGCGGCCTGGGGCGATGCCATTTCGGCGGTGACCACCCGCCCGGCAATGAAGGTCCCGCCCCAGATGAATGCCACCATCGCGAGCTTAACCACCGTGACGGCGTGCCCGCGGGAAGCCGTCATCGCTCGCTCACCAGCGCCAGGCGGGCGGCGATGGCCGCAAAGGTTCCGGCAAGCACCCAACGTTGCGCCGCGGCCCATCGCGGCCGGTGTTGCAGCCATTGCGCGACACGGGCGGCGGTCAGGATGAAAATCATGTCGCCGACGATCGCGATCCCGATCTGCACCATGCCCAGCACCAGCGACTGAACGAGTACGCTGCCGCGGGTCGGATCGACGAACTGCGGGAACAGGGCCAGGTAAAAGAGCGCGACCTTGGGGTTGAGCACGCTGGTCAGCACACCCATCCGGAACAGCCGCCCGCGCGCGAGCGCCGGCATTGGACGCAATGCGAACAGCCCCCTGCCACCTGCCCGCAGCGCATCCACCGCCAGCCACAAGAGGTACAGGGCACCGGTATAGCGGACCATCTCGTACGCGATCGGCACCGTCGCGAACACCGCCGATAGGCCGAAGGCAGCCGCCATGATGTGGAACCAGAAGCCCGTCGTGGTCCCGGCGAGGGAGATCACCCCCGCGGCACGTCCCTGGCAGAGCGTGCGCGACACGAGGTAGAGCAAGTTCGGCCCCGGCGTCAGCACCAGCAGCACCGAGGCGCCGGCAAAGAGCAGCAGGTTGTCGAGGGAAGGAATCATGGGATGGATCAGTGACGTGCTGGGGTAATGGGGTCAGATCACATTAGCGGGCTCGGGGCGCGATCGCCACCTTCGAACGCCCTCGAATGCTGCGACCTGACCTATTGCGGCCATTCACTTGCCGCCGTGCGCGGCCGTCAAGTCATGAGGCCCGACCCGGTTGGAAGCTAATGTGATTTGACCCCATTACTTGTTCCATTAATGTGATCTGACCCCATTACGCCGGCCATTCACTTGCCGCCGTGGCGCGCCCAGCAAGTCATGTGGCCCGACCCGGTTGGAAAGCTAATGTAATCTGACCCCATTACAACGATCAACACATCTCCAGCGCGATCGCGGTGGCTTCCCCTCCGCCAATGCACAGCGCCGCGATGCCGCGTTTGCCGCCGTGCTTGCGGAGCGCGCCGAGGAGCGTGACCATGATGCGCGCGCCGGACGCGCCGATGGGATGTCCCAGGGCACAGGCACCGCCATGGATGTTGACGATCTCGTGGGCGAGGTCGTGCTCGCGCATGGCCGCCATGGTGACCACGGCGAACGCCTCGTTGATCTCGTAGAGGTCGACGTCGCGGCGTTTCCAGCCGATTTTCTCGTAGAGCTTGCGAATGGCACCGACCGGGGCGGTGGTGAACAAGCCCGGCGCCTGGGCGTGCGTGGCGTGGCCGACGATGGTGGCGAGCGGCGCAAGGCCGCGCTTGTCCGCGGTGGAGCGGCGCATCATCACCAGGGCCGCGGCGCCGTCGGAGATGGAGCTCGCATTGGCTGCCGTCACCGTGCCGTCCTTGCGAAAGGCGGGCTTTAGGGTGGGAATCTTGGTGGGCTGGGCCTTGGCCGGCTGCTCGTCCTGGTCGATAATCGTATCGCCTTTCCGTCCGGCGACCGTCACCGGTGCGATCTCCCAGCTGAAGGTGCCGTCCTGGTTGGCGCCGAGCGCTCGGGATAGCGAGGCGACGGCGAACGCGTCCTGCGCCTCGCGGGTGAACGCGTACTGGTCCGCGCAGGCTTCGGCGAAAACGCCCATCAGCTTGCCCTGATCGTAGGCATCCTCGAGGCCGTCGAGGAACATGTGGTCGAGCACCTTGCCATGTCCCATGCGCATGCCGGCGCGCGCCTTGGGCAGCAGATAGGGAGCATTGCTCATGCTCTCCATGCCGCCGGCCACCATCACGTCGTTGCTGCCTGCGATCAGGAGGTCGTTGGCGAGCATCGCCGCCTTCATGGCCGAGCCGCACATTTTGGAGATGGTGGTGCAGTGGGTCGACAGCGGCAGGCCGCCCTTCAACGCCGCCTGCCGCGCCGGTGCCTGGCCCTGCCCCGCCATGAGGCAGTTGCCGAAGATCACTTCCTCGACATCTCCGGGGGCGACACCCGCGCGCTCGACCGCGGCACGGATCGCGACCGCGCCGAGATCGCTTGCCGTCAGGCTCGCGAAGTCACCGAGCAATGCCCCCATCGGCGTGCGTGCCGCGCCGACGATGACCACCGGATCATGCTGCTTGTCCATGATGCGACCCTCGCTTATTTCGTTTCGCTGAAGAGCTCGCGGCCGATCAGCATCCGCCGGATCTCCGAGGTACCGGCGCCGATCTCGTAGAGCTTGGCGTCGCGCCACAGCCGGCCGGTCGGATATTCGTTGATGTAGCCATTGCCGCCGAGGCACTGGATGGCCTCGCCCGCGCACCAGGTCGCCTTCTCGGCCGCGTACAGGATTGCGCCGGCGGCGTCCTTGCGGGTGGCATTGCCGCGGTCGCACGCGACGCCGACGCCATAGACGTAGGCGCGACAGGCATTGAACGTTGTGTACATGTCGGCCAGCTTGCCCTGCATGAGCTGGAACTCGCCGATCGGTTGTCCGAACTGCTCGCGTTCGTGCACATAGGGCAGGACCACGTCGAGGCACGCCGCCATGATGCCGAGCGGACCGCCCGCGAGCACGGCGCGCTCGTAGTCGAGGCCGCTCATCAGCACCTGCACGCCGCGTCCCTCCTCGCCGAGCACGTTCTCGGCGGGGACCTCGCAATCCTCGAACACCAGCTCGCAGGTGTTGGAGCCGCGCATGCCGAGCTTGTCGAGCTTCTGTGCCGTCGAGAAGCCCTTCATCCCCTTCTCGACCAGGAAGGCGGTGATGCCGCGTGCACCAGCCTCGGGATCGGTCTTGGCGTAGACCACCAGGGCGTCGGCATCGGGTCCGTTGGTGATCCACATCTTGGTGCCATTGAGCACGTAGCGCTCGCCGTGCCGGCGTGCGACGAGACGCATCGACACGACGTCCGACCCGGACCCCGTTTCGCTCATGGCGAGCGCCCCAACGTGCTCGCCGGAAATCAGCTTCGGCAGGTAGCGCGCCTTCTGCGCAGCATTGCCGTTGCGGCGGATCTGGTTGACGCAGAGATTCGAGTGCGCGCCGTAGGAAAGCCCAACCGAGGCCGACGCCCGGCTGATCTCCTCCATCGCCACGATGTGCGCAAGGTAGGAAAGTCCGGACCCGCCGAGCTCCTCCTCCACTGTGATGCCAAGCAGTCCCAGCTCGCCCATTTTGCGCCAGAGATCGGCCGGGAACTGGTTGTCGAGATCGATCGCAGCGGCACGCGGCGCGATCTCGGCGGCGGCGAACTGCTGTACCGTCGACCGCAGCATGTCGATGGTCTCGCCATGGTCGAACTCGAGGACGGGAAACGTGGACATGGGACTCTCCGTCAGGCGTCGGGTTTGCCGCGCATCACCATTAGCGTCTGCTGCATGATGGCGACCAGGGTGCGACGGCCGCCGTTCTCGGCGTGCACTTCGCCGCGGGTAATGGCCAGGGTACGCCCCGGCTTGACGACGAAGCCGGTCGCCACGAGGCGCTCCCCCGCAGCCGGCGCCAGTAGGTTGACCTTGAATTCGACGGTGAGCACCGAGGCGTCGTCGGGAAAGAGCGAATAGCCCGCGTACCCGCCGGCGGAATCGACGATCGTGCTGACGATGCCGGCATGGACGTAGCCGTGCTGCTGGGTGACCTCGCGCCGCACCGGCATCGCGATTTCACAGTATCCGGGCTTCACCGCGACGAGCTCGGCCCCGATGTGCGCCATCGCCGCCTGACGAGCGAAACTCGCCCGCACCCGCGTGGCGTAATCGGACATGGCGGGCTCGAACGCAGGCAAGGAATCGTTCACGCTGGCTCCAACGGCGGTGTTCTGGTCCCGCCTG
>JBDSND010000095.1:0-13728 GCA_039915505.1 Casimicrobiaceae bacterium | reverse complement strand
CCTTCGTTGCGGAAATTGCGGTTGATCTCGAACACCTTCTCCAGCCCGCCGACCACCAGCTTCTTCAGGTAGAGCTCGGGCGCGATGCGCAGGTAGAGCTGCATGTCGAGCGCGTTGTGATGGGTCGTGAACGGCCGCGCCGCCGCGCCGCCCGGAATCGGATGCATCATCGGCGTCTCGACTTCGAGATAACCGCGGCCGACGAAGAATTCGCGGATCGCCTGCACGATCTGCGACCGGGCCATGAACACCCTGCGGGAGTCGGGATTGGTGATGAGATCGACATAGCGCTGCCGATAGCGCTGCTCCTGGTCGGCGAGGCCGTGGAATTTCTCCGGCAGGGGCCGCAACGCCTTGGCGAGCAGCCGGAGCGACTTCACCTTCACCGACAGCTCGCCGGTCCTGGTCTTGAACAGCGTGCCCTTCGCGCCGATGAGGTCGCCCAGGTCCCAGTGCTTGAAAGCAGCGTGGGCGTCGGGTCCCAGCGCGTCGTTGGTCACGTAGAGCTGGACGCGTCCGCTCATGTCCTGGAGCGTGGCGAAGCTCGCCTTGCCCATCACCCGCTTCAGCATCATCCGGCCAGCGACGGTCACCTCGATACCGCGCGGCTCGAGGGTCGCGTTGTCCTCGGCGCCGTAGCGGGCGTGCAGGTCGGCAGCCAGCGCATCGCGCCGGAAGTCGTTGGGAAACGCCTCGCCCGCTTCGCGCAGGGTGCGCAGCTTGCCGCGACGCTCGGCGATGATCTGATTCTCGTCGGGAGCGGGCGTGGTGCCGTTATCGTCCATGATCACTCCCCGAGCCGGGCAAGCAGCGCCGGCACGTCGAGGTTGCTGAAGTCGGCTGCATGGGCAAGAACGTGCGTCCCCTGCAAGGCGTCTGCGGGCATCGTGGTGGTCAGCCCGACCGCGCGCATGCCGGCGCGTCGCGCTCCTTCGATCCCGAGCGGCGCATCCTCGAACACCAGACACGATTCGGGCGCGACACCAATGCGTGACGCCGCCAGGAGGAAAAGATCGGGTGCCGGCTTGCCGCGCGCCACGTCGCCGGCCCCCACCGCCGCATCGAAAAAATCAGCCATGCCGAGCCCTTCGAGCGCGAAGGCGATGTTGTCGGCATCGCCCGCCGTGGCGCAGGCGAGCCGCACCCCGTGCGCCTTGGCCGCCCGGGCAAAGACCGCGAATCCCGCGACCTCGCGGAACTCGGCCGCAAAAAGGTCGCGGTACACCTGCTCCTTCTGGTGCGACAGTGCGAGCGCCTCGGCGTCGGAGATCGGGTCGAAGAGCTCGCGCATCACCTCGACCGCGGTGCGCCCCGCCGTGCGCCGCACGAACGCGTCGTCCACGCCGTCGAGACCATGCCGGTCAGCAAAGACCTTCCACGATTGGGCGTGACTAGGCATGGAGTCGATGATGGTGCCATCGATATCGAAGATGAACGCCACCATGCGCACGCCCGTCACACGCCCCGCTTCAGGCTGGCCGCGATGAAATCATCGAGATGGCCGTCGAGCACTGCCTGCGTATTGCCCACCTCGTAATTGGTGCGCAGGTCCTTGATACGCGACTGATCGAGCACGTAGGAACGAATCTGATGCCCCCAGCCGATGTCGGTCTTGGCATCCTCGAGCTTCTGCTGTTCGGCCTGGCGCTTGCGAAGCTCCAGCTCGTAGAGCTTGGACTTCAGCATTGCCATCGCCTCGGCGCGATTGCGGTGCTGTGAGCGGTCGTTCTGGCACTGCACGACGATGTTAGTCGGTAAGTGGGTGATGCGCACCGCGGAATCGGTTTTGTTGATGTGCTGGCCGCCCGCACCCGACGCGCGATAGGTGTCGATGCGCAGGTCGGCGGGATTGATGTCGACCTCGATCGACTCGTCGACCTCGGGGTAGATGAAGACGCTCGCGAACGAGGTGTGGCGGCGGGCGTTGGAGTCGAACGGGCTCTTGCGCACCAGGCGATGAACGCCGGTTTCGGTACGCAGGTACCCGAAGGCGTAATCCCCGGTCACCTTGAGGGACGCGCTCTTGATGCCGGCAACTTCCCCCGACGACTCCTCGAGAATTTCGGTCTGCCACCCGCGGCGTTCGCAGTAGCGCAGATACATGCGCTCGAGCATCGCCGCCCAGTCCTGGGCCTCGGTGCCGCCGGAACCGGCTTGAATATCGATGAAGCATGGATTGGGATCCATCGGATTGGCGAACATCCGGCGGAACTCCATGTCCTCGACACGCTTCTGCAGCGCGGCCACGTCGGTGCCTACCGAGCGCAGAGTGGCATCGTCGGCGTCGCCGCGGGCGAGGTCGAAGAGCTCGGCGCTGTCGCGCAACCCCACGTCGATCTCGCGCAGGGCAACCACCACCGACTCGAGCGCCTTGCGCTCCTTGCCGAGTGCCTGGGCGCGCTCCTGATCTTCCCAGATCTTCGGATCCTCGAGCTGGCTTTCGACCTCGGTCAGGCGGATCGACTTGGATTCGAAGTCAAAGATACCTCCGCAGACCATCGGCGCGCTCGCGCAGGTCCATGAGGGTGTTTTGCAGCTGATTGAGTGTTTCGGCTTCCATGATGGACATCACGAGTAAACGTTGATTATACCGTCCTGACTGCGTCCTCCTGCGGCCTACATCAGGTTCAGCGGAGGCCTTGCCCGGATTCCCCTATGATGCTCGCCTGTAACGGGTGATGCCGGTTGGGCCGCGCTCTGGTTTCCTATTTTGTTTTTCTCGTCCGGATGACACCCCATGACCCTGCAGTTTACCGATGCCGCGCAACTCGCCGAAGGCACCGACCATCCGCGGGGCGCGACCTACAACGGCGAAGGCGTGAACTTCGCCCTGTTCTCGGCACACGCGACCAAGGTCGAGGTCTGCATCTTCGACGAGACCGGCAATCAGGAAACCGCCCGCCACGTTCTGCCCGAGTACACCGACGAGGTCTGGCACGGATTCGTGCCCGGACTCGGGCCCGGAACGCGCTACGGTTACCGCGTGCACGGTCCCTACGCGCCCGAGGCAGGGCACCGCTTCAACCCGAACAAGCTGCTGCTCGATCCTTACGCGAAGGAGTACATCGGCAGGGTCGAATGGCGCGACGAGCTGTTCGGCTATACGGTCGGCCACGAGGACGCGGACCTCTCGTTCGACGCGCGCGACAGCGCGCCGTTCATGCCCAAGTGCGTAGTGGTGGACTCCAAGTTCTCGTGGAAGCAGCCACTCGGCGTGCGGGTGCCTCGCGACCGGACCATCTTCTATGAGACGCACCTGCGCGGCTACACCATGCGCCATCCCGATATTCCGGAAGGCGTGCGCGGCACCTTCGCCGGCTTCAACCGGGATGCCGTGGTCGACCACATCTGCAAGCTGGGCGTCACCAGCATCGAGTTTCTGCCGATCCAGGCATTCCTGAACCAGCCGTTCCTGCTGGAGAAGGGCCTAACCAACTACTGGGGCTACGACACCATCGGATTCTTCGCGATCGATCCCCGTTACTTGGCGCGACCGGAGATCGACGAGCTGAAGGAGATGGTCGACCGGCTGCACACGGCAGGACTCGAGGTCATCCTGGACGTCGTCTACAACCACACGCCCGAGGGCAACGAGCTGGGGCCCACACTCTCGTTCAAGGGCATCGACAATGCGAGCTACTACCGGCTGACTCCCGACACTCCGCGCTACTACATCAACGACACCGGAACCGGCAACACCGTCAACCTCAGTCACCCGCGGGTACTGCAGATGGTTACCGACAGCCTGCGCTACTGGGTGACCGAGTTGCGCGTCGACGGCTTCCGCTTCGACCTCGCCACCATCCTTGCCCGCGAGTCCCACGGGTTCGACGAGGGCGGCGGCTTCCTCGACAGTTGCCGCCAGGACCCGGTGCTGTCCAGTGTCAAGCTCATCGCCGAGCCCTGGGACTGCGGTCCCGGCGGCTACCAGGTGAGCGCCTTCCCCCCGGGCTGGTCGGAGTGGAACGACCGCTTCCGCGACAACGTGCGGGCGTTTTGGAAGGGCGATGCGTCGACCGCGGACCTCGCGCAGTGTCTCACCGCCAGCGGCGATCAGTTCAACCACCGTGGCCGGCGGCCTTGGGCAAGTGTCAATTTCATCACCGCCCACGATGGTTTCACCCTCGCCGACATGGTGAGCTACAACGACAAGCACAACGATGCCAACGGCGAGGACAATCGCGACGGCCATTCCGACAACCGCTCCTGGAACTGTGGTGTGGAAGGCCCGACCGACGACGAGGAGGTGCTCGCGCTGCGCGCCCGGCAACAGCGCAACCTGCTCGCCACCCTGCTGCTGTCACAGGGTACCCCAATGCTGCTCGCTGGTGATGAGTTCGGGCAGACCCAGCAGGGCAACAACAATGCCTACTGCCAGGACAACGAGATCTCGTGGCTCGACTGGGACCTCGCCCGCAGCGATCGCGGCCAGGCGCTGACCCGGTTCGTGCAGCGCCTGATTGCGTTGCGCCATCACTTCCCGGTGCTGCGCCGCAATCACTTTCTCAACGGCCATCTGATCGAGAGCCTAGGCGTCAAGGACGTCACCTGGCTCGCGCCGTCCGGCAAGGAAATGGACGACGCGCAGTGGAGCGATGGCATTTCGCGCTGCTTCGGCATGCTCCTCGATGGTCGCGCTCCGCGCTCGGCCATCGTGCGGGTGGCGAGCGACGCGAGCCTGCTGCTGGTAATCAACGGCTGGCACGAAGGCGTCGAGTTCACGCTGCCCGAGGCTCCCGAAGACGGGGCATGGACGCTATTGGTCGACACCGCCCAGGAAGCGCGCGAGAGCTTGCCCGAGTACGAGAAGGGTGGGACCTACGTGGTCACCGGGCGCTCGCTCCTGGTGTTCGTGGCCGCGCAAAAGGGCGAAGCGGCCACCGCGCTGGGGAATCTCGCCGCGCAGCTTGTCGACCCTCCACAGTAGCCGGCGCTCCGGAGCGCGGGCGCAACGGCGCTGCGCGCTACCCGCTACCCTCGCCACCGTCGCGCGCTTCGTGATGCGTGGATAACGAGGTGCAGCGGTTGGAGAGCGGGGACCGCGCCAGCCAGCATCCGCGTGCGGAGGACACCGGGCGCCGCGGCGCGATGCCCGGCATCCCCGCGCGCGTGTAGCATTGCCCGCATGTACACGCCGCCCGGATTCGCCCCCGCCCACATCATGCCGGAATCGCTCGGCGACGACGCGTACGTGTTTGCCTTCAGCGGCGGGCAATTGCTGGTGTGCGGCGCGCCTGCGGATGACCTGCAGACGCCCAGCATTCCGCGCCAGCACGAGCTCGCCCGGCGTGGCCTTTGCGGCACCACGCACTATCTTGGGGTATACGACGGCGTCGCCTGCGTGGCGCTGAATCTCGACACCGGCAAGGAGGCTCCGGCGACCCCCCTGTCCCTCGATCTGGGCTGGCGCCTGACCGGCTTGCGCCCGCTCTTCTTTCGGATGCCTGAGGCACTCGTCGCCATTGCCGGGCGCGCATTCCAGATAGTCGAATGGGATCGTACCCACCGATTCTGCGGTCAGTGTGGCACCGCGGCCGTCGACCGCCCCGGCGAGCGTGCTCGCGAGTGTCCGGCGTGCGGCCACACGGCATATCCCCGTGTGTCGCCGGCGATGATGGTGCTGGTCACGCGTGGCCGCGACATCCTGCTCGCTCGTGCCAACCGCTTCCCGATAGGCATGTTCAGTGCGCTCGCCGGATTCGTCGAGCCCGGCGAGACCATCGAGGACTGCATTCATCGCGAGGTCCGGGAGGAAGTCGGGATCGAGGTCGGCCCACCGGTCTACTTCGGCAGCCAGTCCTGGTCGTTTCCGCATTCCCTGATGATCGCGTTCACCGCCGAGTACGTCGGCGGCACGCTGCGCCCCGACGAGCACGAGATCGCGGAAGCCCGCTTTTTCACGCCCGAGGCGATGCCCGACCTCCCGCCCTCGTTGTCGATCGCGCGCCGGTTGATCGATTCCACGAGCGCGCGACTGCGCAGCCTGCCGGCGTGACGCGAGACGCCGTTCCGGTGATGCGGGCGATGCCGCTCGCCGTCCCTCGGGAAGCGCTGGTGGCGCGCTAATAAAACCAATTCTTGGGCAGCGACGCAATCCGCACGGCGGGATACATACACCGCAACGTTGCCGATCGGGCAGCGTGCCGTACTCGGCCGGTAGCCCACGGAGGGCTCCTGGCGGGGACGCGCGGAGGGCGGCAGCAGACGTCATCGTCGCCTCGGTCTGCCTGCTAGAATCCCTGCCTTCAGGTCGTCCCCTGCCCTCAAGCCCACTCGGCGTTGCACGGGTGAGCTGGCCCGGCGAACCCCACTTTCCATGCGTGCGTCCCGACTCCTGCTCGTCTGCACTCTGGCCTTGGCGGTCGTGCGCCCACTTGCGGCGCCGGGGCAGCAACCCCTGGCGCAGGATCCGCCCGCACCCATCGTCGATCTCACGCCGGAAGAACGCCGCGATTACAACCGGGGCCTCGCCGAGGCACGCAGCCTCATGGCCGAGGGCCAGTGGGGGCGAGCCACCGCCCGCCTGGACGGACTCATTGCCGCGCGCCCACGCGAGGCGCAGGCGCGCTTCCTCAAGGGCGTCGTGCAAAGCGAGGCCGGCGAAACCGATGGCGCCATCGCCACGTTCCGGGCGCTGATCGACGACTACCCCGAGATTCCCGAGCCCTACAACAATCTCGCGGTGATGTACGGCCGACGCGGCGAAATCGAAGCGGCGCGCACGGCACTCCTGACCGCCATCAAGACGGCGCCCGACTGGGCTGTCGCCCACGAGAACCTCGGCGACGTGTATGCCCAGCTCGCGGTCGATCACTACCAACGCGCGCAAACGCTCGATCGCGCCAATAAGACCGCCCCGGCCAAGTTGAAGCTCGCGCGGGAGCTGCTCGCCGCCGGTGCAACGCGCTAAGGCCAATCTCGGCCCGACCTTCCCCGACCTTCCCCGACCTTCCCCGACCTTCCCGACCTTCCCGACCTTCCCCGACCTTTCCCTTCCATGATTGAGGAGTATTCGATGTTCCGACGGCTTCGTTCTTTTTTCCTAGCCAGTGCGCTCGCGTCGCTCGCCGCCTTCGCGCTCGCCGCCCTTCCTGCGGCCGCTGCCAAGCCGGTGGTCGAATTCGACACCACCGCTGGCAAGGTCGCCGTGGAGCTTGACCCCGAGGCAGCGCCCAAGACCGTCGAGAACTTTCTCGACTACGTGAAGTCGGGTTTCTACGACGGCACCCAGTTCCATCGGGTCATTCCGGGCTTCATGGTCCAGGGCGGCGGCTTCACCCCCGATTTCAAGCAGAAGCCTACCCGGCCTCCCGTGCCCAATGAGGCCGAGGCGTCGAGCAAGGCCGGCCTCTTGAACACGCCCGGCACGATCGCCATGGCCCGCACCGGCAATCCGCACTCGGCTACGGCCCAGTTCTTTATCAACGTCGGCGACAACAAGTTCCTGAATTTCCGCTCCCCGGACCCACAGGGCTTCGGCTACACCGTGTTCGGCAAGGTGATCGCCGGCATGGAAGTGATCGAGAAGATCGCCAAGGCGCCCACCGGTTCTGGTGGCCCGTTCCCCAAGGACGTGCCGGCCGAGAAGGTCATCATCAACAAGGCCGTCGTGCGCGACGCGCAATAAGGAGCCAACATGGTCATTCTGCATACCAACCGCGGCGACATCAGCCTGGAGCTCGACACCGAGAACGCCCCCAAGACGGTCGAGAACTTTCTGCAGTACGTGCGTGACGGTCACTACGACAATACCGTCTTCCACCGCGTGATTCCCGGCTTCATGATCCAGGGAGGGGGCATGGAATCGGGCATGCGCCAGAAGGGTACCCGCAAGGCGATCGCCAACGAGGCGGGCAACGCCGTCAAGAATCGCAAGTACACCGTCGCGATGGCGCGAACCTCAGAGCCGCATTCGGCGACTGCGCAATTCTTCATCAACATCGCCGACAACGCATCCCTCGACTACAAGGGTCCGTCGCCACAGGGCTGGGGCTACTGCGTGTTCGGCAAGGTCGTCGGGGGCGAGGACGTGGTCGACGCGATTGCCAAGGTCCAGACAGGCAGTAGCGGCGGCCACCAGGACGTACCGCGTGAGGACGTCGTCATCACCAAGGCCGAAGAAGTCGCCGCATAGCCGCACGCTAAAGGCCGCGGCGCGAACGTCCATGCGGCCGACCCTGTTCCTGTCGGATCTGCATCTCTCGGCCGAACGCGGCGATCTCGTCGCCGCGTTCCTCGCCTTCTGCGCGGGACCCGCACGCGGCGCCGATGCGGTCTACATCCTCGGTGACCTGTTCGACGCGTGGATCGGCGACGACCAGCTGCGCGAGCCGGTCGCGGCAGCGGTCGCGGGCGCGCTTCGGGAGCTCGCAGTCGCAGGCGTGCGCATCGGCATCGTGCGCGGCAACCGCGACTTCCTTCTTGGCGAGCGTTTTGCACGGGCCTCAGGAGCGACCCTCTTACCGGAACAACTGGTCGTCGATGTCCAGGGCGAGCCCACGCTGATCCTGCATGGCGACGAGCTTTGCACCGCCGATCCTGCGTACCAGCGCTATCGCCGCATCATGCGCAAGCCCGGTCTGCAGCGGCTGCTGCTGGCGCTGCCCTACCCGGCCCGGCGCGCGATCGTCGGAGGATTGCGCCGCGAAAGCCGGCGCGCCTCCGCAGCGAAGCCAGAGCCGATCATGGACGTCACGCCCGACGCAGTGGTCACGACGCTGCGCGCCCATGGCGTGCAGCGCATGATCCACGGCCACACCCATCGCCCCGCGCACCATCGGCTGCACGTGGATGGCCGCGACGCCGACCGCGTGGTGCTCGCCGACTGGTACGCCCGGGGCTCTTACCTCGAATGCGTGCCGGGGAGGCAGACCGTGCGGATCGTCGAGCCCTGGCGGTAGGTGTCACGACGTCGAGATCCAGGAGCGTCACTTCACCGAGGGTGGTCTGAGCCGGGGAATCGGAAGTTCGCCGCACACCGCCGCCGCCATCGGAAGTGCATTCGACTAACTTCCAATTTCTTCCAATTGGGAAACTAGGCGGCGAGCGCCTGCTCGAAATCGGCGATCAGGTCCGCGGTGTCCTCGATGCCGACCGAGATGCGGATCAGCGAATCGGCGATCCCCATCTCCGCCCGGCGTGCGGGTCCCATCTCCCAGAAAATGGTGTGCGCGACGGGAATCGCGAGGGTGCGGTTGTCGCCGAGATTCGATGACGACACCACGATCGCCAGCCTGTCGAGGAAGCCGAACAGGTCCACGCCGTCGGCGAGCTCGAACGACAGCAGGCCGCCGAAGCCACGGAACAGCGACCGGGCAAGACCGTGCTGGGGATGGCTTTCGAGCCCAGGGTAATACACCGCCCGCACCGCCTGATGGTGGGCGAGCCATTCGGACAGCGCGACGGCGTTGGCGCACGTCCGGTCCATCCGCAGCGCCAACGTCTCGGCCCCGACGGCAATGTGGTGCGCCTGCTCCGCCGCCAGGCTTCCGCCCCAGTCGCGCAATCCCTTCTTGCGGATCTGGGTGATGCCCCACAGCTCGCGCTTCTGCGTCTTGTAGTTCTCGGCGATGTTGGGATACTTCGACCAGTCGAAGAGCCCCGTGTCGGTGATGCTACCCGCGAGCGCGTTGCCGTGTCCGCCGATGTATTTGGTGAGGGCGTTCACCACCAGGCCCGCGTGCACGTCCTTGGGACGGAACAGCCATGGCGAGGTCATGGTGTTATCGACGATGTAAAGGATGCCACGCGCCCGGCAGAGCTCGCCGATGCGCGCGAGATCGGCGACCTGCACACGCGGGTTGGCGATCGTCTCGACGAACACCATCCGAGTCGATGGGGTGAGCGCGGCTTCCACGTGGGCAACGTCGGTCGCGTCGACGTACGTCACGACCGGTCCCTGTGCCACCAGGGTGTTGAACAGGCTGACGGTATTGCCGAAGAGATAGCGGCTCGCGACGACATGATCCCCGCCCGTGAGCAGCGCCAGCATCGCGGCGCCGATGGCCGCCATTCCCGTGGCGAAGCAGACCGTGGCGACGCCCTGCTCCATCGCGCTCACCTTGGCCTCCAGGGCCGCGGTCGTCGGATTGCCCTGGCGGCCATAGGCGTATCCGGCCTGGCGGCCCTGGAAGACGGCCACCAGGTCGCGGGCATCGCGATAGCCGTAGGCGACCGAGAGATGCAGCGGCTTGTGCAGCGCGCCGTGCTCGATCTCGGCCGTGCGGTCGGAATGAAGGATGCGGGTGGTGAAGCCGCGCGGTGGAGAGGTCGTGCTCATCGGTGACTCCAAAACAAAAACCCGTTCAGGCGACCGCCGAACGGGTTAGGGGAACGTCTCGATAAACAAAGAGCCGGACCCTGACCTCGCTTTAGCGGCATTTATCATGCGCCCGCAAGCTGAAGGCTCAAATCGGCGCAGAAGGAAGCGTACTGGTGCCGGCCAGGCGTGTCAATTCGCGCACGAGCTGGCGCTCCCCGAACCAATGCCTGATGCTCCGCGCTACCCGGGTACGAAGAAGCGCCGCCCCGCCAGGCGCGGAGTCAGCGGGCCAGCATTGCCTTGAGCTTGGCGAGACGCTCGCTGCCCGTCGCCTTCTCGGCAGCGGCATCGCCGGCGTGCACCGGCGCGCCCGACCAGCGCACGTCCTCTTGGGCGAGCTCGCCCAGGAAGCGCGATGGCTGGCACTCGCTCCACTCGCCGGCGCGCTTGCGTTTCCTGGCAAACGACAGGTGCAGGCTGCGCTGCGCGCGAGTGAGCCCGACGTACATCAGCCGGCGCTCCTCCTCGACGTTGCCCAAGGCCACGGCCTCGCGATGCGGCAGGATGCCCTCCTCCACCCCGACCAGGAACACGTGCGGAAACTCGAGCCCCTTCGCGGCATGCAGGGTCGACAGCCGCACGGCATCGGGCTCGACACCCTCCTGACCCTCGAGCATCGTGATGAGGGCGATCATCTGGGTGAGCTCGAGCAGACTCTTGCCGTCGGCTTCGCCTTTCTGGCCGAGCCAGGCGATGAAATCGCGCACGCTTTTCCAGCGGGTCTCGGCTTGTTTCTTTTCGCAGGTCGTGGTCAGGTAGTCCTCGTAGCCGATCGTGCTCACCAGTTCGTCGAGCAATCGCTGCGGCGGCTCGCGCTCCGCCCGATAGCGCAGATTGTTGATGAGGGTGCAGAACCCGTTCAGGATGTCGTTCTGCCGGGCCGGCAGGGCACCGCGGGCGTCCGGCGCGAACACCGCCGCGAACAGGCTCTCGTGCCGCGCGCCGGCGATCGCGCCCAGCTTTTCCAGGGTTGCGCCGCCGATGCCGCGACGGGGCGTGGTCACCGCCCGGATGAACGCCGGATCGTCGTCATCGTTCATGACGAGTCGCAGATACGCGACGAGGTCCTTGATCTCGACGCGGTCGAACCACGACTGGCCGCCGGAGATGACATAGGGCATGTTCTCGGCGCGCAGCTGTTGCTCGAACACCTTGGCCTGGTGGTTGCCGCGATAGAGGATCGCGTAGTCGGCGTAGCGGCCGCGATGCTCGAACTTGTGGCCGCTGAGGCGCCGCACCACCATCTCGGCCTCGGCCTCGTCGTCGAGCGCCGGCGCGATACGGATCACGTCACCGTGGCCGAGCTCGCTCCAGAGCTTTTTCTCGAACAGCTTGGGATTGTTGGCGATGAGGGCGTTGGCCGAGCGCAGGATGCGCACCGTCGACCGGTAGTTCTGCTCGAGCTTCACCACCTTGAGGCCGGGAAAGTCCGCTGGCAGCTGCGCGAGGTTCTCGATCGACGCGCCCCGCCAGCCGTAGATCGCCTGGTCGTCATCCCCCACCGCCGTGAATGGCTGGCTGCCGACCAGGAACTTCAGCAGCCGGTACTGCGCCGGGTTGGTGTCCTGGTACTCGTCGACCAGTAGATGGGTACAGCGCTTGCGCCAAGACGCGGCGATCTCGGCATCGGCAGTGAGCAGCGCTACCGGCAAGGCGATCAAATCGTCGAAATCGACGGCCTGGTAAGCCCGCAGGGTGTCGTCGTAGCGCTGGAACGCCTGGGCCGCGGCGCGCTCGTCGTCGCTCTGCGCGCCTTTGATCGCGTCGCCCGGGGAGACCAGCGCGTTCTTCCACTGACTGATCCTCCATTGCGCACTGCGCGCTCGCGCCCGGTCGGTGGTTTGCATGAGCTCGCCGACGATCGGCTCGATGTCGTCCGGATCGAGGATGGAGAAGCCGCGCTTCAGGTTCGCGTGCTCGGCGTGCGCCCGCACGATGCGCAGGCCCAGGGCATGAAACGTCGAAATCGTAAGCGCGGAAGCGGCCTCGCGACGGCCCCGCTCGGCGAGGAGCGCACTCACCCGCTCACGCATCTCCCGCGCCGCCTTGTTGGTGAAGGTGATGGCGGCGATGGCATCCGGGGCGAATCCTTGCTCAAGCAGGTATCCGATCTTGGCAGTGATCACCCGGGTCTTGCCGCTGCCCGCGCCCGCCAGCACCAGCAGCGGGCCGTCGATATAGCGCACCGCCTCGCGCTGGGCGGGATTCAACGTAATCACGGGAAAGGCGCGGAAGGAGTGATGCAGCGAGGCTTGAGGCAGCGAGGCTTGAGGCGAGGCTTGACGCAGCGAGGCTCGATGCAGCGAGATTTGACACACCGGGCTGCTAGAATCGTGGTCGATTGTACAGCGGCGCCGCAACGCGCGGCACGCGACCGCTGTAATCGACCCTGACATTTGTTCCCCATGAGTCTCTACGCCATCGGCGACCTCCAGGGCTGCCACACGGAGTTCTGCGAGCTCCTCGAGCGCATCGACTTCGCGCCGGCGCGCGACCGGCTGTGGCTGGTGGGTGACCTCGTCAACCGCGGCCCGGGTTCACTGGCGGTGCTCCGGGAGGTCAAAGCGCTCGGCAACGCCGCGGTGACCGTGCTCGGCAATCACGATCTGCATCTCCTGACCGTTGCCCGGGGCCATCGTCGCCTGCATCGCAGCGACACCGTGGGTGACATTCTCGCCGCCCCCGATCGCGACGATCTGCTCGACTGGCTGCAGACCCGGCCGCTGATGGTCATGGAGGACGACCGGATCCTGGTGCACGCCGGCGTGCTGCCGCAATGGCGTGCGGCGGAAGCCGTCGCGCGTGCGGGCGAGGTCGCGGCCGTGCTCGCCGGAGACGAGGCGAATGCGTTCCTGGCGACCATGTACGGCGACACGCCCCACGCCTGGCGCGACGACCTCGAGGGCGTCGACCGGTTGCGGGTGATCGTCAATGTCTGCACCCGGCTGCGCTTCTGCAGCGCCAACGGGGCGATGGAATTCAAGGAGAAGCGCGGCCGGGAGCACGCCCCGGACGGCACGCTCGCGTGGTTCGATCATCCCTATCGCGGGTGGGCGGGAACGCACATCGTCTGCGGACACTGGTCGACGCTCGGTCTCACCCTAGAGCCCGACGTCTCGATGCTGGATACCGGTTGCGTGTGGGGTGGCCCTCTCACGGCGATGCGCCTCCCCGATCGTCGCGTGGATCAGGTCCCGAGTCACCAGGAAGCGCCGACACAGCCTGGCGAATAGCCGTCTCGGCCGCCCGTGCAAGGGTGCGCCGCTGGCCGCCTTTGCCGGACAGCGCGTCGAGGATCGTAACGTCCACCCGAGTCGTCTGCAGGCTGGTCACCCGCCATGCCGATCCCATGAAGCTCAGCCCCGGAAGCCAGACTGGCGCCGACGTCGCCCCACCATCGCGGCTTC
>JBDSND010000083.1:0-11062 GCA_039915505.1 Casimicrobiaceae bacterium | reverse complement strand
GTCCATGTCCGGCGAGCTAGGTAGCGCCAGGGCGACGTTCTCGGCGACCGAGAGGGTCTCGAAGAGGGAAAAATGCTGGAACACCATGCCGATGCCGAGCGAGCGCGCATGGGCCGGATTCTCCGGGATCAGTGGTGCGCCTTCCCACAGCATCGTGCCCGCCGTCGGCCGCGTGACCCCGTAGATGATCTTCATCAGGGTCGACTTGCCGGCGCCGTTCTCGCCGAGCACGGCGTGGATCTCGCCCGGCATGACGGTCAGGTCGATGTCGTCGTTCGCGATCGTCGCCGGATAGACCTTGCGGATGCCGCGCATGGCGAGACGGGGCTGTCCGGCAGCGAGCGCCTCGCTGGCCACGTGGGTCATCGCTTCCTCTCCCCGATCCAACGGTGACGGGTGCGGCTGTCGTTGTCCGGTGCGGGCGCGTTGTTCGTGCGCGGCGACGCGATGGTCACGCGCGCCGTCCTTCCGGCACGGCGGCTGCTGCCGATCGCCGACTGCGGACCTGCAGCAGCTCGGCGGCGACGGCGATGGCGATCACTTCGGGTTCCTTGCCGTGGATGCCGGCGATCCCGATCGGGCAGGTCATGGCGGCGAAACGATCGCGGGGCATACCCCGTGCCGCCATCCGCCGCTCGAACTGGCGACGCTTCGCCTGCGAGCCGATCAGGCCGAAATAGGCAAAGTCGTCGCGACGCAGAATCTGCTCGGCAAGGGTCTCGTCGAGCGCATGGCTGTGCGTCATCACCAGGAAATACGCCCCCGCGCTCGCCTCGGTGATGATCGCCTCGGGAACATCGGTGGCGATACACGCGACGTGGGCCGGAGGCTCGTGGGGAAAGGCATCGTCGCGGGTATCGATCCAGGTGATACGGCAATCGACGGCCGCCAGCGCATTCACGAGCGCCCGCCCCACGTGGCCGGCCCCGAAGAGCACAACGTCGAACGCCGGCGGTCGCAGCACGTCGATGAAGCACTCGATGCCTAGGCCCTCTGCCCCGCCAAGGCGCGCCAGATGCGGCAATGCGCCGGTCGCGAGGGCCGCGCGGGCCTGCGCCAGCGCCTCCGCGTCGAGCTGCGGTCGCCCGAGCGATCCCGACACCGCGCCGGCCGTGGCCGCCAGCCGATCGTGACCCACGGCGCCGCGTACCGGGCTGACCAGCGCGGCCGGCGTGCGCGCCCGCTGCCACGCGACCAGGGCGTCGAGCCAGTCGCTGGCGCCGTCGACCGGCTCGAACAGCAGGTGCACCAAACCCCCGCAACACTGCCCGAGGCTCGCGCCGAGTGGAAAGCGATGCAGTGCAGTCGGACCTTCGCGTGCCAGCAGGTCCCGGGAGATGTCGATCGCCCGGAACTCGAGCTGTCCGCCACCGATCGTGCCGTGGAACCCGGTAGTAGTGACCACCATCCGCGTGCCGGCCTCGCGGGGCGCGGATCCCTTCGTGCCGACCACGGTGACGAGCACCGCCGGCGTGTGCCCCAGACCCTGCAGGGTGCGGATCCAGTCTTCCATCACGTGCCCGCAGCGGCTGCGTCCCGCACCGCATCGACCGCCATGAGGATCGCCTCGCCAGTTGCAGGCGCATCGAGCGGCGGATTCACCTTGTAGTCGCCGACACTGGCGATGGCATCGCGGATCGCAAAGAACACCGAGAACGGCAGCAGCAGCGGCGGCTCGCCGACCGCCTTGGAGCGCAGGACGGTCTCCTCGACATTGCGGTTCTTGAAGAGTCGGGTGCGAAAGTCGGCAGGACAGTCGTTGACGGCGGGAATCTTGTAGGTCGACGGTGCGTGGGTCCTGAGCGCGCCGTGCTCGTTCCACCACAACTCCTCGGTGGTGAGCCAGCCCATGCCCTGGATGAAGGCGCCCTCGATCTGGCCGATGTCCACTGCGGGGTTGATCGAGTAGCCCGCGTCCTGCAGCAGATCGGCACGCAGCAGCTTCCATTCCCCGGTCAGGGTGTCGACGATCACCTCGGATACCGCGGCGCCGTAGGCGAAATAGAAGAATGGCCGGCCATTCATCGTCTCGCGATCCCAGTGCAGCTTCGGGGTCGCATAGAACCCATCCGACCAGAGCTGCACCCGTGCTTCGTAGGCCTGTTTGGCGCACTCTGCGAACGTAAGAAGCGTCGCGCCGCACGTCACGGTGTCGGCGGCAAACACCACGTCTGCGGGCGTCCCGCCATACTTCCCGGCGACGAATGCGGCGAGCCGCGCCTTGATTTGTCGCGCCGCGTCCTGGCCCGCCATGCCATTGAGATCGCTGCCCGTGGACGCCGCGGTAGCCGACGTGTTGGCAACCTTGCTGGTATCGGCCGCCGTCGAGCGCACATGCGCGAGGCCGATGCCGAGCTCGTGGGCGACGACCTGCGCGACCTTCGTATTGAGGCCCTGCCCCATCTCGGTCCCGCCGTGGCTCACCAGCACCGAGCCATCGGTGTACACATGGACCAGCGCCCCGGCCTGGTTGAAATGCACCACGTTGAACGAGATGCCAAACTTGACCGGCGTCAGCGCAATGCCCTTGCGCAGCACCGCACTCGTGGCGTTCCACGCCCGCACGGCTTCGCGGCGCTGCCGATACCCGCTATCCGTCTCGAGCTCGTCGACGAGCTCGTGGATGATGTTGTCTTCGACCTTCATACCGTACGGCGTGACGTTGCGCTCGGTCGTGCCATAGAAGTTGGCCTTGCGTACCTCGAGCGGATCGCGGCCGAGGGTCCGGGCGATGTTGTCGATGACGTACTCGATGGCGAGCGCACCCTGCGGTCCGCCGAAGCCACGGAAAGCCGTGTTCGACTGGGTGTTGGTCTTGCCCGCGAGCGCGCGGATGTCGACATCGGACAGGTAATACGCGTTGTCCACGTGGCACACCGCTCGGGTCGCCACCGGCCCGGACAGGTCGGCGGAGAAGCCCGCCCGCGACACCATCTCGAGCTTCACCGCCCGGATGATGCCGTCGTCTTCGAAGCCGACCTCGTAGTCATAATAGAAGCAGTGCCGCTTGCCGGTCGCCAGGAAATCGTCGTCGCGATCGAGGCGAAGCTTGGCGGGACGGCGCAGGTGGTTCGCCGCCACGGCGGCGACGCAGGCGTAGAGTGCCGACTGCGATTCCTTGCCACCGAAGCCACCGCCCATGCGGCGCATCTCGACAGTCACCTGGTTGGCGACCCGCTGCAGGGCATGCGCGACCACGTGCTGCATCTCGGTCGGATGCTGGGTCGAGCAGTAAACGACCATGCAGCCATCTTCCTTCGGCACGGCGTACGAAACCTGACCCTCCAGGTAGAAGTGCTCCTGCCCGCCGACATAGAACTCACCCTGCATGCGGTGCGGCGCGCCGGCCAGGGCCGCCTCCGCGTCGCCGCGCTTGAGATGCATGGGGGGAAGCACATACGACCTCTGCCGCCTTGCCTCCTGCGGGGTGAGCACAGCCGGCAGGACTTCGTACTCGACTTTCGCCTTCCGGGCCGCGCGCCGAGCCGCCTCATACGACACCGCGACCACCGCGAACATCGGCTGGCCGACGTACTGCACCAGGCCATCGGCCAGGATCGGATCGTCGTGGACGATCGGCCCGCAATCGTTCCCGCCGGGGATATCGGCGGCGGTCAACACCGCGATCACGCCCTCGCTCGCGCGCACGGCGGAAAAATCGATCGACCTGACCAGGGCATGCGCCTTGTCGGACAGGCCGAGCGCGAGGTGTACGGTGCCGGCCACTTCCGGGATGTCGTCGACGTAGGTTGCCTCGCCGGCGACGTGGAGGTGCGCCGACTCGTGCGGGTACGCCATCCCGGCCGCGGACACGACCGGTGCGTCGGTCAGGAAAGGTTCGGCCTGACGGTTCATGGCGGTCCCATCCACGGTCCCATCGGCAGTCCCATTGGTGGTCGCATTCAACTAGCCCGACGCCGGCGCTGCGGCGAAAACCCGCACCTGGCTCGCGGGCATGGGGTCTCGGGCACGCGTTTCAAGGAAGAATCGATAGAGCAGGTTCTGCGCGGCTTTCATCCGGTAGGCGGCGCTCGCCCGCATGTCGGTGAGCGGCTGGTAGTCCTCGGCGAGGGCGGCCATCCCGGCGCGCACCGTCGCCTCGATCCACGGCTTCCCGGCCAGCGCCGCCTCGGTGGCGCTCGCCCGCTTGGGGGTGGCCGCCATGCCGCCGAAGGCGATCCGGCACGCCACGATCGTCTCCCCCTCGCGTTCGACGGCGAACGCACCGCAGACCGCGGAGATGTCCGAGTCGAATCGCTTCGAGAGCTTGTAGGTGCGAAAGCCCAGCGCCGGGCTGCGGTGCGGCACCTCGATCGCCGTGATCACCTCGTCGGCCGCCATGGCCTTCTCCTGGTAGCCGAGATAGAGATCTTCCATCGGCAGCGAACGGCTGCCCGCTCGGTTGGCGAGCACGACCCGCGCGCCGAGTGCGATCAGCGCAGGCATGGAATCGCCGATCGGCGAGCCGTTGGCCACATTGCCGCCCAGCGTCCCGGCATTGCGGATGGGGATCGAGGCAAACCGCTCCCAGATCTCGTCCACCTCGGGATAATCGACGGCGATGGCCTGGTAGGCATCGTTCAGGTTGACACCGGCGCCGATGGACGTCGCCCCGTTGGCCTCGCGGATCTCGCGCAATTCCCCGACCTCGCCGATGAAAATGATCTGCCGAAGATCGCGCAGCTGCTTGTTGACCCAGAGTCCCACGTCCGTGTTGCCTGCCAGTAGCGTGGCTTCGGGATGGGCGGCGCGCAATGACGTGAGCTCCGAGAGGGTACGAGGTGCGAAGAATCGCCGTCCCGCGTGCTCATACGTGAACGCCTCCGCCCGCCGAATGGATTGCAGCTGCTGGACGACGCGGGCGCGATCGAGCGGCGCCGACGGCAGCTCGAACATGCGCTGCGCCGCGTCGAGAATCGGCCGGTACCCGGTGCAGCGGCAGAGGTTGCCGGTGAGGGCCGTCCGCGCCTGTCCATCTGTCGCGCGACTGCCCTGTGCGGTGTGCTCGGCATACAGCGCGAAAAGCGACATCACGAATCCAGGCGTACAGAACCCGCACTGCGAGCCGTGGCAATCGACCATCGCTTGCTGGACCGGGTGCAACGCGCCCGTGGCCAGGCGCAGATCCTCGACGGTGAAGAGCGCCTTGCCGTCGAGTGCGGGGACAAACTGGATGCAGGCGTTCACCGCCTTCAACACGACGTCGTCGCCGGCGAGCTCGCCGACCACCACGGTGCAGGCACCGCAATCACCCTCCGCGCACCCTTCCTTGGTGCCGGTGCGTCGCAGGGTCTGACGCAAGTAGTTGAGGACGGTCGTCGTAGGCTCGACGTCGGCGACGCGTACGACGTCGCCGGCCATCACGAAGCGTATGTCCTGGGTCGTCGCGTCGGTCCTGTCGCCTGCCATCAGTTTGTCTCTTTTACGCTGTCGATGGATGCGGCCAGTTGCCCAGTTGCTACACGCATACGATCCTTCATCGTCGCAAACGGGCCTAACTGAGCGCATAACCGCCATTGTCGACACTTCGCCCCGGCTTGGGAACGCCCACGATAAGCCTTCCCAAGGTCGTGCCGTCGGTTGTGGCGCTATTTTCGCTCAACTATACCGGCGTCGCTGTGCCCGTCATACCGAATCGGGCGGCCCCGCTGGGGGTGTGACGGGCGGCTCGTTCCGCGGTGCGCCCCGAAGCCGATCGAGGGTGCCTCACAGACCACGGCCGCGGGATGCCGCGAGTGCGATCGACTAGTCGGACGTCGTGGTGCTCGAGGGTCGCGTCACCACCGTCGACGTGCCGGCGGTGCTTGCGCCCCATCGGATCCTGAGCCGGGCGTTCGCGCGCAGCGAGTGATCCGTGTGTCATCGATGGGGAACTCGCCCGCCGGCGAAGCGGTCCCCGGTATTGACGTCGGCCCGCCGCCCGACCGTTATCGCCCTCGTGTCCTCGCTCGACGTTGACGTGAAAATGACGATTCCGGCTGCTTTCATTGAGGCGGCGTTGCTCGCGGTGCCCACCACGGCCGCAGGTGGGCCAGCGGAGTTCGTCGGAGTCCTTTCATGATGCAGGCGAGATCGACCCAGTTCTGTCCTCACGCGTCCGCGGCCGACTGGCGAACTGTAAGAGTCTTGAAGACCAGAGCCCAACATCGCTGCCGGCGCCTGCTGCCGCCGGTCATCCTCGTGACTGCCCTCCTCGGGTGCGCCGCGCCGCTCGATCCCGGCCGGCTCCTCGCTGCCGATGCGGGCGCCGTGGTCGACACGCTGGCGAGCGCCGCGATGGCCGCTGAGCCGATCCCCGGCATGGTGGTGGTCGTACTACAGGGCGATTCGGTTCGGGTGGCGCGTGGCTTTGGCCGCGCCGATACCGCTCGCAGCGATCCTATCGAGCCGACGACGGTGTTTCAGCTCGGATCGATCGGCAAGGAGGTGCTCGCGGCGCTGGTGCTTCGGCTCGTGGAGCAGTCGCGCCTTGCTCTGGACGATCCTGTGATCGACTGGCTGCCGACGTTCGAGCGATTGCCGCGCACGCTCACCGTTCGCCATTTGCTGAATCACACTGCCGGCATCCGCGAAATATTCACCGTTCCCGGGTACCGCAAGGGCATCGGCGACCTGGATCGCCCGACCGAGGAACTCGTGGCCATCCTCCGCAGCGCGCCCGTCGACTTCGAGCCCGGATCGCGCTGGTCGTACAGCAATTCGAACTACCTGATCCTGGCCCAGCTGGTCGAACGGATCATGGGAATGCCGTACGAGGACGCTCTGGCCGAGATGTTTTTTCGGCCTCTCGGCCTCAACTCATTCAAGCAGTGCCCGGTGCATGCCAATCCACCGCGCGAGGCGCGCGGCCATGTACTCGCTCGAGGTCGTCTCGACTATCCCCCGCCCGAGAACATGCGCTGGATCCGAGGCGATGGCGGACTGTGTGCTAACGCCCTCGACCTCGCACGCTGGCAGCGACTGCTCGCCACTGGACGTATTCTGCGACCCGAGACGTATCGCGTGATGGTGGCGCCGACACGCCTCGAGGACGGGCAGGCAGCGGACTACGGCTTCGGACTCTCGCTCGTGCCCCTCGGGGATGAACCGAAAATCGCACACGGCGGCGCCATGCCGGGCTTTACGGGGACCGTCGCCTATTACCCGGCGCACGCATTGACCCTTGTCGTGATCGCCAATCGCGGCGATGTTCGCACCGAGGCGACCGAACGACGGATCGCGCGCCGCTTGCTGGGACTGGCCAGCCCCCCGGTCGAAACGCAACCGCTGGCCGCGGAGGCCGCGCAACGATGGATAGGAACCTACGACATCGGCGTATTCAAGATCAGCGTGGTGGACCGCCCCGACGGGATTTGGCTGGAGATGCCTCGGCCGGGACCAACCGTTCGCTTGCGCTACGTGGGCGGCGGGCGCATGGTGGGCGACGACGATCCTGACGCGTACGAGCTCGTGCTCGAGCAACCGGAGCACGGCGTGCAACAACGCCTGCGGCTATCGATGTTCGCGATGCACTGGTACGGCGTACGCACGCGCTGACCAGCGATGCGGTCACGCCGGGACGCGCCGGGCGCTAGCACTACGGTCCCGACCTATTCCCCCGCAACGCCGAGCACGGAATTCTTCCGGCAAGGCGCGACGATGCGACGCTCGACCCAAGAAAAAGGCGCCACGAGGGCGCCCTTTTCTTCCCCTGCCGGACAGCAGTCCGCGAGACTGCTCGCAAGGAGGTGACTAAAGCTTCGGACGGCGGCCCGTCACGAAGAACACCAGCGCCAGAACGATGCCGATGACTGCGAGGATCCAGGCGATGTTGGCCGCCGATCCGGCAATTCCGCTGAATCCGAAAACGGCAGCAATGATCGCAATAACGAAGAAGGTGACCGCCCAAGAGATCATTTCGAGCCTCCGTGATGTTTGAATAGTGGCACTACGGCCCGGACTATGCGCGGCCGGTATCGCGACCATTATCGGGGGACGACTGAATCCGACGTAGGGCAAAACGGAACCCCGGACGAGCTTTTCGCCGGCAAGTGGCCCGGGTTGGACAAGCAAATTGAGGTTCAGACTCCATGCCGGGCCCCGGCGCCGGCCGTTGGCGCTGGGCGAGGGTCAACGTCTGCAGCTCGTCGTCGCCGATGCTGCACGCACCCGGCAGGGGCGACCGGTGTCAATGCACGCCGGCGCCGCGTCCCCTGCGGCGCATGATCTCGGCGCGCAGCAGGCCGAACTGCTCGCGAGTCTCCGCTTCGATGAACGGCATGGCGAGCGCCACGGGAACCCATGCCGCGGGCTGATACTCCCCCTGATTGACCAACCGCGAGCCGCTCCCCTTGCGCACGATCCTGGTGACCGACTGCGCCTTGCGCAGCGTGCCGCTCACGAGCTTGCTGCGGATCTCCGAATGCGGCACCAGCACCACGTCGCGAACGTTTTCGAACGCGAACGTTAGGAACCCGCGGCTGGTGCGTCCCTTCTGGGCGATGCGCAGGTGATTACCATCCCGGCTCACGACCCGGCTTTCCGTGAGCTTGGGGAGGAAGCGGCTCATGTTGTCGTAGTCGGTGACCGTCTCCCATACCTCCTCGGGCGAAACGTCGAGAGGGAGGTCGACTGAGATCAGCACCACGGCGTCGCGTCGCTCCACTGTGATTCCGATGTCGTCGTTAGGCGGCAGCGCCCTCGCCATGCTTGGCATGACGAATAGCAGGATCAGAACGATTCGAATTAGGAGCATCGGCCGTAGTCTTGCAGACGTTGGCTGTTTGTAAGGTTCTACCGCGGCGCAAAGGGTAGGCCAATCCCACCGCCGCGGCAAGAGCATCAAGGCCGGCATCAAGGCCGGCAAGAAGGCCGGCGCTCCACGAAGAACCCCGGCCTCTTGCGCCCGCGCGGTGCCGGCAGCAACCGCCGACCTGTCAGCGCTTGTTGCCCGGCATCGACTGCTGGGCCATCCGGGTGAAGTCGTTCATCACCCGCTGCATCGACTCGAAGGCCGGGCCACCCGAGCTCAACACGCCCTGCATAGCACTCACGAGTTTTTGGGTCTGGCTCATGTCGGGCAGCATACTCATCGCGACCTTCGCCTCCTTCATGCCGGGAAGGTCCTTGGTCTGGTCGTCGATGATGTGGAAAAGGCGCTTCTGCATCTCGACCACGAGCTCGAACATCTGGCTCCAATAAGCGAGCGCGCTTTGCATGGCCTCTTGGCTGACATGCTGACTCGTGGCGACCAGCGCCTGCGGATTCTCGGCCTCGGCGGCACGGCGCGCCGCGCGTTTCTGGAATGCCCGTGCCTCCTCCTCACCCGCGAACTGGAGCTTGCGCATCTTCGCCGTGCTCTCGACGGCGGCATCGATTATCTCGAGCGCCAGACGCGCGTTCTGCCGATACATCTCGAACGCCTGCTCGGGGGTCATCATCTCCCGCAGCTTGGCAAACTGGGCGGGATCGGTCATGGACTTGAAGGCGTCGGCTGCGGCCCGGCCTGCCTGGCCGCCATCGGCGGCGGCACGCGTCCCAGCCCCGGAAGCGGCGCGCTGGGTCGAGCCTGCAGTCTTGCGTGACGATCGTTTCGATGCTGTCTTAGTGGCCATGTCGGACGCTCCTCGAGCTGACAAGAAAGCCGCGGGCCGCAGCCCAGGGCGGGGGAAACAGTGTGCCTCGGAAACGGGTGGAATTGCACGCGGCCCATCGCAGGCGCCGGTTGCGCGCTCATTGCACGCCCATTGCACGCCATTGCACGCCATTGCAGGCCCATTGGCGCCCCTGCACCCCTCTGGCAAGCCGCATCGCGAGTCGCACGCCCGATTTAGCCATGTCGGCGTGCCCGGGCGGTGCCATCGGCAACGGCTCACGGTTCGCGACGGTGCGCGCGCGGACCGGGGTGGCGCCGACGGGAAGGCTCGGCGAAGGGACGATACCGGAAGGCCCGGCATCTCCGGATCACAGGGTTCGGACCACGGCTACTCCGGACCATTCCGTCACTTGCCAGCCTTGACGACCCCCCGCCGCCGTCTATAATAGCGTTACCGCATATTTATACGGTATCGGTCATGGCTTCGTCCTCGTCCTCGTCCTCGTCCTCACCCTCGTCTTCTTCTCCGTCATCCATCCTGCCCCTTACCAAACGGCAGCAGCAAATCCTGGATTGGATTCGTCGCTACCTCGAGACGACCGGGATGCCACCGACGCGCGCCGAGATTGCGGCAGGCTTGGGCTTCAGCACCGCGAGCTCCGCGGAGGATCACCTGCGTGCCCTCGCCCGCAAAGGTGCGCTCGAGATCCTGCCCGGGGCTTCCCGTGGCTTGCGGCTCACCGGTCGCGCCGAAGCCTCGCCTGGGATTCCACTGGTGGGCCGCGTGGCTGCCGGTCATCCCATCCTCGCCACCCAGCACATCGAAAGCCACCTCCGCCTCGATCCGGATCTTTTCCGTCCTGCCGCCGATTACCTGCTGCGGGTGCGTGGCCTCAGCATGAAGAACGCCGGCATCCTCGACGGCGACCTCTTGGCCGTGCACAAGACGAGCGAGGCCCGCTCGGGACAGATCGTGGTGGCCCGGCTGGGCGATGAGGTCACGGTGAAGCGCCTCAAGCGGCAAGGCAACCAGGTGCTCCTGCTGGCCGAGAATCCCGACTTCGCCCCGATTGTCGTGGAGAGCCGCCGCGAGACCTTCGCCATCGAAGGCCTCGGCGTGGGTGTGCTGCGCACGTCCCGCCGCACCTAGTGTCCCGAATGGGAAGTTCGTTGAATACGCTTACGAGGGCTGCGGCAGCGAACTTCCGATTCGGGACACTCATAGCCCCCGTGGTCGCTGCCGCCATGCGCATACCCGGCCTGTCCTGGCCGCTCGGTCCGTCGCGCGGACCGGCCGCGAGCACCTCGTCCAACCCTCGACCACTCGCTTACTGAAGGTCCGGGGCCGCGCGTTTCGTGGCGCCGGATGCTGCCCATGCCCTCGATCGCGCTTGCCACCGTACTGCAAAACCCCGCCGTGTGGCGGGGTGGCGACTGCGCGCCCGAGCCCGCCACCATTGCCAGCGGATTCGCTGCACTCGATGCCGT
>JBDSND010000037.1:0-6351 GCA_039915505.1 Casimicrobiaceae bacterium | reverse complement strand
GAGATCAACAGTCTTTCCCGCGAGCAGACGGCGGGCGATGCCGAAGCGTTGCAAGCGCTCGAGATCCGCATCCACGCGATGCTTTTCACTGATTCGGTCGAGGAGCAGGCGCAGGAGACCGGCCATGAATGAGATCGCCGCGCGGCCCGAGCGCTATGTTCCGGAACGGACCGACACCGGCTACGGGGTCGTCGAGAAGCCCCTGTCGACGGGGGAGCGTATCTTCAACCAGGGCTCTGTACGCAAGGGCCTTTTGCTGGTCGCTCTCGCGCTCGTCTGGGAGGCCTATGCGCGCTGGCTCAACAACCCGCTGCTCTTTCCGGCCTTCTCGGCGATGCTCACGGCCTTTATCGAGGCGATCGCCTCGGGCGTGCTGCCGGCGCGAGCAGCGGTATCGATCAAGGTGCTGCTGATGGGGTACGCGGCCGGCATCCTCTGCGCGGCCCTGCTCACCATCCTCGCGATCACCACCCGGCTGGGCACCGATCTGCTCGAGCTTCTCACCTCGATGTTCAATCCGCTGCCGGCCATCGCGCTGTTGCCGCTGGCGCTGATCTGGTTCGGTCTCGGCAACGGCAGCCTGGTGTTCGTGCTCATCCACTCGGTGCTGTGGGCGGTCGCGCTCAACACCCATTCGGGCTTCCTCTCCGTCTCGACCACCATGCGCATGGTCGGCCGGAACTATGGCCTCTCCGGGCTGCGCTACGTCGCGCAGATCCTCATCCCTGCGGCGTTCCCGAGCATTCTCACCGGACTCAAGATCGGCTGGGCATTCGCCTGGCGGACCTTGATCGCTGCCGAGCTGGTGTTCGGGGTGTCTTCGGGCAGCGGCGGCTTGGGTTGGTTCATCTACGAAAACAAGAACCAGCTCGAGATTCCTGCGGTGTTCGCGGGTCTGTTCACCGTCATCCTGATCGGCCTCGCGGTCGAGAACGTGGTGTTTCGCACGATCGAGGCACGCACGGTCCGCCGGTGGGGCATGCAAAGCTAGAACCTAATGGGATACCGCAAGTCTTGATGTCATTCCGCGATCCCTTCGGCAACGCTCTCGAGTTCAAGGCGTTCGCGGATATCAATCAATTCTTCACAAAAAACCCATGAGCCGCATCGTCATCACCGAATTCATGGACGGGGCGTCGGTCAAGACCCTTGCCGCCGGCCACGACGTGCACTACGACGCGAAGCTCGTGGATCATCCGGACGAGCTGCGTGCGGTGGTGGCGGATGCCGATGCCGTCATCGTGCGCAATCGGACCAAGGTCGACGCGGCGCTGCTCGCGGTGGCCCCGCGGCTGCGGGTGGTGGGCCGCCTCGGCGTCGGCCTCGACAATATCGAGCTGCCGGCGTGCGCCGCGCGCAACATCGAGGTGATCCCGGCCACCGGCGCCAATGCCCTTGCGGTGGCCGAGTACGTGATTTTTGCGGCCATGCTCCTGCTGCGTCGCGGGATCGGCGCGTCCGAGGAAATGGCGCGCGGGGATTGGCCCCGGGCGCGGCTTTCCGAGGGTCGCGAGCTCGCCGGCAAGACGCTTGGCATCGTCGGCTTCGGCGGCATTGGCGCGCGCCTCGCCACGCTGGCGCAGGCGCTCGGTGTCGAGGTCATCGGTTGTGACGCGATGGTGCCGGACACCGATCCGCGCTGGTCTCGGTCGAATGTTGCGCCACGTGCGCTCGAAACGCTGCTCGCGCAGGCCGACATCGTGTCGCTGCACGTGCCGCTCGATGCCGCGACGCGGCACCTGATCGACGCATCGCGGATTGCACGGATGAAGCGCGATGCCGTGCTGATCAATACCGCTCGCGGCGGGGTCGTCGATGAGACGGCACTTGCGGCCGCCCTGCGCGAAGGGCGCCTGGCGGGGGCAGCGCTCGACGTCTTCGAGCAGGAACCCCTGCGCGCCGACTCCTTGCTCGCGCAGTGTCCGAACCTTCTGCTCACGCCGCACATCGCCGGCGTGACCGCCGAATCCAACGTCCGCGTCTCGAGCCTTGTCGCCGACAAGGTCGCCGCGGCGCTGGCCCGCTGATTCCATGCCTCGCTACTCTCTCGATGCGTTGACCGCGCTCGCCACCCGTGCGCTGGCAGCTGCGGGCGCCCAGCCGGCGATGGCGGCGAACACGGCGGTTGCCCTGGTCAAGGCCGATGCCCAGGGGCTCGCGTCGCACGGCGTCGCCCGGGTGCTCCAGTACGCCACCCATCTTGGCAACGGCCGGGCCGACGGCCGCGCCGTGCCGCGCATCGCGCACGAGCGCGCGGCGACGGTGCTGATCGACGCGGGTTCGGGTCTCGCATTCCCGGCCTGCGCCCTTGCTGTGGCCGAAGCGATCCAGCGGGCGCGTGCCTGCGGCGTTGCGTTTGCCGGGGTCACCAACAGCCATCACTTCGGGGTGGCTGTCGATCACCTCGCGCCGGTTGCGGCCGCGGGCATGGTCGGCATCGCCATGGGCAATTCACCCGCTGCGATGCCTGCCGCGGGCGGCAAGGTCCCGCTGTTCGGCACCAACCCGATCGCCGCGGTGTTCCCACGCCGGCTGGCATCGCCGCTGATGATCGATCTGTCGCTGTCCGAGGTCGCCCGCGGCAAGCTCATGGTCGCGGCCAAGGAGAAGAAGCCGATCCCACTGGGCTGGGCGCTCGACAAGGATGGCCAGCCGACGAGCGACCCTGCGGCCGGGCTCGAGGGCAGCATGCTTCCCGCGGGCGGCATCAAGGGCGCGATGCTCGCCCTGATCGTCGAACTCATGGTGACGGCACTCACCGGTGCGGCAATCGGTTTCGAGGCGAGCTCGTTCTTTGTCGACGAGGGCAACCGGCCACGCATTGGGCAGGCGTTCATCGTGATAGATCCGGGCGGGCTGGCCGGGGCCGATGTATTCGCCGAGCGTCTCGAAACGCTGGTCGCGGCGATGCTCGAGGATCCGGCGGTGCGCCTGCCCGGTGTGCGCCGCGAGGCGCTGGCGGCGAAGGCCGCAAAGGACGGCGTGGAGATCCCGGCGGCGCTCGCCGCAGAGCTCGAACGGCGCGCCGGCTCGGCGAGCGCCTGACGACGTCTCAGTGGGCATCCGGTCGGCGCCCCAGCGGGTGCGCGGGCCGAGGACTCTCGTCCCAGGTGGCGGCGTCGGTGCCCACGACGACCGTAACGCACGCCCCGACGGCCGGGCGGGGGACGGCTTGCGACCTGGTCAAACGGTTTGCCAAGTGTTCCGGCGCCGCCCGGGCCCGCACCGCGCGCGGGGCTAGTCGGCCACGGCGGGCCGGCGGGCCGCCACCATCGCTTCGCGCAGCTCGTTGAATACTACCGGAGCGGCGGCGATCAGCTCGCTCGAGCGCAGGAAGTCAGCACCGCCGCCGAAATCTCCCACCCGCCCACCGGCTTCGGCGACCAGGAGCGTCCCGGCGGCCAGATCCCAGCCGGTGAGACTGGTGGCAAAAAAGCCGTCGAGTCGCCCAGCCGCCAAGTGCGCGAGATCGAGCGCCGGTGCGCCCGACAGCCGGACGCTACCGACGCGCGGGGTAATCGACGCGAGCAGGCGGAGGTGAGCGGGCAGCAGCGGACTCATGCGACCGGGAGCGACCGTCGCGACCAGGGCGTCCTCGAGACCGGGACAGGCCGAGATGTGGATGGGTGCGCCATTGCATTCCGCTCCCTGGCCACTGATCGCGGTGAATAGCTCGTCCTGGATCGGATCGAGCACGACCGCGTGCGTTACCACCGCACCACGGGCGAAGGCGATCGACACCGCGTAGCGGCCGCCGCCATGCGCGAAGTTCGTCACCCCGTCGATCGGATCCACGATCCACTTATAGCCGGTGCCTTCGCGCGCACCGCGGATATGACCGGATTCCTCGCCCAGTACCGCGTGCTCTGGGAACGCCGCGCGCAACGTCGCGACGATGGCATCCTCGGCCTCGCCATCGGTCTCGGCGGCGAGGTCGTGCGGCTTCACGTGCGCCGGCAGACGCGCGAGGTCGCGTGCAGCATCGAGGATGACCGAGGCCGACCGACGCGCGGCCCGGATCGCAACTTCAAGCGGCGCATCGGTCATCGCCGCCCCACCGCCCGCGTCTCCCTGGGCCGGGGCTGCACCGATCCGGCTGTCAGAATCGAGCCGCGGCAATCGTGAAGCGCGCTCATCGCTTTTCGCTCGTCAGCGCCTCCTGCTCCATCAGCAGGTACGTGCCGTACGCATTGCCGCGATTCGCCTGCTGGAAGGTCGGCAGGTTCTTGAAATGCGACCAGTCGGTGCGGCCATAGACCTCGTCGAAGGGCGTCAGGTCGGCGACGGCGCGGCCCATCTCGGCGCGCAGGTAGGTGAGGTAATCGCGGGTGAGGACGAGATCGCGCTCGACATCCCGCGATGCCGGACCATGCCCTGGGATCGCCACGACCGGATGGAGTGCGATGACCTTGGCCAGGGCCTTCAGCCAGCCCTTGCTGTCGGCGTTACCGACGAAAGGCACCCGTCCCGCGAACACCAGGTCGCCGGCGAACAGCACCCGATCCTGGGCGACGTAGAGGAGGATGTCCTCCGGTGAGTGCGCGCCCTCGGAATAGATGATCTGGAAGTCGAGCGCGCCCATATGGAAAGCACCGTCGCCCTCCAGCCACACGTCCGGGGACACGATCTGGGTCTTGTCGTCGACCCAGGGAAAGAGCTCCTGCCGGCGCTGCGCGAGTCGGTCCGGTGCGACCGCGGAGTTCATGTATTCGCGCGCCCGCTGCTGCGCCCAGATCTCGGCTCCGATTGCCTTGAATGCCTGCAAGCCGTAGACGTGGTCGGCATGGTAATGCGACACGACGACCCGCCGGATCGGCTCGCGGGTTACCTTGCGGATGGCGTCGATCATCGCCTGTCCGAGCACGGGGGTGCCCAGCGCGTCGAACACCACCACGCCGTCGCCGGTCACGACAAAGCCGGCATTGGACATGAAACCCTTGTTGGCGGCGCTCGCGGGTCCCGACGCGCCCTGGAAGAACCAGCAATGCGCCGACACCTGCTCGGGAATGAGCACGATGTCGGCTGCGGCGCGGGCAGGGAGCGCGAGCAAGAGGAGCAGGCTACCGACGGCCGCCAGCGCGGCGCTATGAAAACGACGCATGGGGCGGATTCTACGCTGCGCGGCGACCGCCGCCCAGGCTGCGATCTACAGCTCCGCTGCGAGGATCGGCGTTGCCCAAGCAGTGTCACACCGTGAACGAATTGAAGCCTGGTCTCCTCGTGCCGTCGGCGCTGTCGATGCAGCATGCTGCGCCGCGCATGGCGTTTTCAATTATGCTACACGAGTCACCTTACCCAAGTCTCCGATGCGCGTCCCGTCGTCATTATTACTATCGTTGTGCGCAGGCGCGTGGCTCGTCGCCGCTACCGGTGGCGTCACGGCGCAGGCTCCCAAGGTGGTGCTCGATCCGGTGGTGGTCACGGCCACGCGCAGCGACGCGCGCGCCTTCGACCTGCCGGTCTCGATAGACCGGATCGACATGACGACCCTGCAGGTCGGGCAGCCGATGGTGAACCTTTCAGAATCCTTGGTGCGCATTCCCGGACTCGTCGTGCTGAATCGCCAGAACTATGCGCAGGACCTGCAGATATCGCTGCGCGGCTTCGGCGCGCGTTCGACCTTCGGCGTGCGTGGCATCCGTCTCTACCAGGACGATATTCCGGCGACCATGCCCGATGGCCAAGGCCAGACCGGAAGCTTCAGCCTGCTCTCCGCACAGCGCATCGAAGTGTTGCGCGGTCCCTTCTCCACGCTCTACGGCAACGCTGCTGGCGGGGTCATCGCGGTGTTCAGCGAGGACGGGACGCCGCGACCCGAAGTAACGCTGAATGGCGGGGCGGGCAGTTACAACAGCTGGACCGCAGGGACAAAGCTCACCGGACAGGCCGGCGACGGCCGTCTGCAAGCGGGCTACGTCGCGGCGGTAAGCCGCTTTTCCACCGAGGGCTTCCGCGACCATGCGGCGGCGTTGCGCGACCTCGTCAACGCCAAGCTCACCCTGACCGCCGGCAGCGACACCCGCATCACCCTGGTTGCCTCAACTCAGTACCAGCCGGAGACGCAGGACCCGCTCGGTCTGGCCCGCGCGCAATGGCAGGCGGATCCGCGCGCCGTCGATCCTGCGGCGCTAGTGTTCAACACCCGCAAGACCGTGCGCCAGGAGCAAGCCGGCGCCGTGCTCGACCAGCAGCTCACGCCCGGCACGTCCGTCAAGGTCATCAGCTACGGGGGTGCGCGCCAAGTCCGGCAGTATCTGGCGTTCTCCGGTGTCGGGGCGACATCCTCGGGCGGCGTGACCGATCTCGACCGCACCTTTGGCGGCGTCGGGGTGCGGCTCGCGTGGCGCGGCC
>JBDSND010000131.1:0-62344 GCA_039915505.1 Casimicrobiaceae bacterium | reverse complement strand
TTCCGCGACGACGTGGCTGAACTTGATAATGATGGGCTGCTGCGCCTGGGTCGCGCCGATGAGCGCGAAGGCAGCCACGGCAACAATGAGCCGTAAGAATGGCATGAGATCCTCCTGGTCGATGATTAGGCAGGTCGGTCGCCTGCTTTGTCGCCGATGAGTGCCGCGAACCGCGACGCGCCCCCCGGGCATCATTGGCGCTAAAAGGGTAACACGATGGACGCGACGCGTGAGACCGACCGCGCGGCAGGCCAGGCGAACGCTCTACAATGTGGCCGAAGCGCGTGCGCTGAAAGCCTGTACCTGGCGGGATCCGCGCCGACCTCATGCGTACCCTCCTCGCAAACGTTTCAATCGAAGCCCCCGGACGCCGCCAACCAGCCGACGCCAGCATTGCGGCGCCGCACCATCCGCCCCATGAGCCCCAGTTGGATCGTCCCCGGCGGCCTCGATCCCGGCGGCCCAAGCGGCAGATGGCGGACCCCGCGTTCCTTGCTCGATACCGCAACCCATCGTCATCACCATGACCCACGATCCGCACCACGACATCCGCGACGCCGTGCGCGACCTCTGCGCCGGATTTCCTCCCGAATACTTTCGCAAGATCGACGCGGAGCGCGGCTATCCCGATGCCTTTGTCGAAGCGCTGACCAAGGCCGGCTGGCTGGCGGCGCTGATCCCGCAGGAATACGGTGGATCGGGTCTCGGACTCACCGAGGCGTCGGTGATCATGGAAGAGATCAATCGCTCGGGTGGCAACAGCGGTGTCTGCCACGGCCAGATGTACAACATGGGCACGCTCCTGCGCCACGGCTCGGACACCCAGAAGCGCGCCTACCTCCCCAAGATCGCCACCGGCCAGGTGCGGCTCCAGTCGATGGCCGTGACCGAGCCGACCACGGGAACCGACACCACCAAGCTGCGCACTACTGCCGTTCGCAAGGGCGACCGGTACGTGATCAACGGCCAGAAAGTGTGGATATCGCGGGTGCTGCATTCCGACCTGATGATCCTGCTGGCGCGCACCACGCCCATCGACGCGGTCAAAAAGCGCTCCGAAGGCATGTCGATCTTCCTGGTCGATATCCGCGACGCGATGCAAAGCGGGATGACCGTGCGGCCGATCGCGAACATGGTGAATCATGAAACCAACGAGCTCTTCTTCGACAACCTCGAGATCCCGGTGGAGAACCTGATTGGAGAGGAGGGCAGGGGGTTCAAGTACATCCTCGATGGCCTCAACGCCGAACGCACCCTCATCGCCGCGGAATGCATCGGCGACGGCTACTGGTTCATCGACAAGGTGACGGCGTACGCCAAGGAACGGGTCGTCTTCGGCCGGCCGATCGGGCAGAACCAGGGCGTTCAGTTTCCCATTGCGCGGGCGCATGTCAACGTCGAGGCGGCGAGCCTGATGCGCTTCAAGGCCTGCGCGCTATTCGATGCCCGGGAGGCCTGCGGTGCCGAGGCCAACATGGCCAAGCTTCTGGCCGCCGATGCGTCGTGGGAGGCCGCCAACGCCTGCCTGCAGTTCCACGGCGGCTTCGGCTTCGCCGCGGAGTACGACATCGAGCGCAAGTTCCGCGAGACCCGCCTCTACCAGGTCGCGCCGATCTCCACCAACCTGATCCTGGCTTACGTCGCGGAACACGTACTCGGACTGCCGCGTTCGTTTTGACCGTCAGGGACGCCATGCAGCCACTTCAGGGCATTACCGTCGTCACACTCGAGCACGCCATCGCCGCGCCGTTTTGCACCCGCCAGCTCGCCGACCTTGGCGCCCGGGTCATCAAGGTCGAGCGGCCCGGAGTCGGGGATTTTGCCCGCGGTTACGACGAGCGGGTGCACGGCCTCGCCTCGCACTTCGTCTGGACGAACCGGTCCAAGGAAAGCCTCACCCTGGACGTGAAGCATCCCGAGGCGAAGGACGTGCTCGCCCGGCTGACGGCCCGCGCCGACGTACTCGTGCAGAACCTGGCGCCAGGCGCCGCCGCGCGCCTCGGCCTCGACTACGCGACGCTTGCCGGGCGCGATTCGCGCATTATCGTTTGCGACATTTCGGGCTATGGCCTCGACGGCCCCTATCGCGACAAGAAGGCCTACGACCTCCTCATCCAGAGCGAGTCAGGATTCCTGTCGATTACCGGCACGCCCGACGCGCCCGCCAAGGCAGGCTGTTCGATCGCCGACATCGCGGCGGCGATGTACGCGTACTCGACTATCCTCGCGGCGTTGCTCGAGCGTGGCCGCACCGGACGCGGCTGCGCCATCGACGTGTCGATGCTCGAAAGCCTGGCCGAATGGATGGCGTTCCCGTTGTACTACGCATTCGACGGCGCGGCACCGCCGCCGCGGGCCGGTGCCGCGCACGCCACCATCTATCCGTACGGGCCGTTCGCCGCCGGCGACGGCAGCAAGGTGATGCTGGGGTTGCAGAACGAGCGGGAATGGGCGCTCTTCTGCACTAAGGTGCTGGAGCAACCCGGTCTCGTGGCCGACCCGCGTTTTTGTTCCAACTCCCTGCGCTCCGCTGGCCGCAAGGACCTCGAGGCCATCATCACCGCGGCGTTCGCTCCCCTCACGGCCGATCAGGTGGTGACTCGACTGGAGTCGGCCGGCATCGCCAATGCACGCATGAACGACATGCACGAGGTCTGGGCGCATCCGCAACTCGCCGCCCGCAACCGCTGGACCCGGGTCGAGAGTCCCGCGGGCTCCCTACCTGCGCTGATTCCGCCCGGGATACCACCGCATCCCGCGCCGCGCATGGACCCGATCCCGGCATTGGGGCAGCATACCGATGCGATCCTGCGCGAACTCGGCTACGACGCAGCGGATATCGGCGAATTACGGACAGCGGAGGTGATCTGAAATGGATCGAGCCATAGCACCCACGGCCGTGCTCGCGCGCTTTGCCAGCGAGCTGGGCTTTGCGGCCATCCCCCCGGCGGTGGTCAATCGCGCCGAAGACTTTTTCCTTGACTGGGCGGCATCCTGCCTCGCCGGCAAGGGTGCGTCGCCGGTCGTGGCGCTCGAACGCTTTTCGTGTTCCATGGGTCCGGCAAACGGCGGTGCCGAGGTGCTGGCATCGCGTCGGCGCACCACCGCGTATTTCGCCGCCATGATCAACGCGGCGGCGTCCCACGTCGTCGAGCAGGACGACGTCCACAACGGCTCGGTGTTCCACCCTGGCACGGTGGTCTTCCCGCCGGCGCTGGCCGTCGCCCAGACCATTGGCGCTTCGGGGCAGGAATTCCTGGCCGCGGTGGTCGTGGGCTACGAGGTCGGGATCCGTGTTGGAGAGTTCCTGGGGCGCTCCCACTATCGCGTGTTTCACACCACCGGCACCGCAGGCACCCTCGCGGCAGCGGCCACCGTCGGGCGGCTGCTGCGACTCACGCCGGAGGTCATGCAGCACGCTCTGGGATCGGCCGGCACCCAGGCCGCCGGCCTGTGGGAGTTCCTTCGCGATGCCGCGGATTCTAAGCAGCTGCATACCGCCAAGGCCGCTGCCGACGGGCTCTTAGCCGCCTACCTTGCGCGCGACGGGTTCACGGGGGCGCGGCGCATCCTGGAGGGACCGCAAGGCATGGCGGCGGGCATGTCGACCGATGCCGACCCCGCGCGCCTCACGGCAGGTCTCGGCACACGCTGGGCGCTCAATGAGACATCGTTCAAGTTCCACGCGTCCTGCCGGCACACCCATCCCGCAGCGGATGCGCTCCTTGCCGTGGTGACCCGCGAGCGCCTCGCACCTCGGGATATTCGCCGGGTTATTGCCCACGTTCATCAGGGCGCGATCGACGTCCTCGGTGCGGTGGTCGACCCGGTGACCGTGCACCAGGCCAAGTTCTCGATGGGCACCGTGCTTGCACTCATTGCCCGCTTCGAGCGCGCCGGGCTCACCGAGTTTGCATCGGCATTCCGCGACCCGGAAACCGTCGCCTTGCGCGAACGGGTGAGCATGCGCCTCGATGCCGAGGTCGACGCGGCGTATCCGATGCGCTGGATCGGCAAGGTCGACGTGGAAACCGCCGACGGCCGCGTGCTGCACGGCCGGGTCGACGAGCCGAAAGGCGATCCCGGCAACACCCTGTCGCGTGCCGAGCTCCTCGTCAAGGCGCACGCGCTCGCAGCCTACGGCCAAGCCGCGACCGCGGCCGAGGTCGATCGTCTCGCCGACTATGCGTTTGCGCTGCACCAAGTCGACCGCATCGGTGCGCTCGTCGACGGCGCGACCACCCCGGCGACAGCGGACCTCGCCACCGCCACAACTATGGAGTCCTGAATGACCGTTCGCGAACCTGCACCGCACAGCATCGCCGATTTCGACGCCCGTGCTGCGACCTGGGACGACGATCCGAAAAAGCTCGAACGCGCCCGCGCGGTGGCTGGCGCCATCGCGGCCAGCCTGCCGGCACGCACGGATATGCGTGCGCTCGAGTACGGGTGTGGCACGGGCCTGCTTTCTTTTTTGCTGCGCGAGCACTTCGCCCGGATGACCCTCGCCGATGTGTCGGATGGCATGCTCGCGGTCGCCCGGGCGAAGGTCGCAGCCAACGGTGACGGCGATATGGAGGTCGAGAAGCTCGATCTCCTCGCCGATCCCGACTCCGGTGAGCGCTACGACGTGATCACCAGTCTCATGACCCTGCACCACATCGATGACACAGACGCCATCCTGCGACGTTTCCACGAGGTCCTTCGGCCGGGGGGGTACCTTTGCATCGCCGACCTCGACCGTGAAGATGGTTCATTCCACGGCGAAGGATTTGCCGGTCACAAGGGCTTTGACCGCGACGAGCTCGTGGATCGCACCCGGCGTGCGGGATTCGCATCCGCCGCGGCACACACCGCCCACGAGATGACCAAACCCGTGAACGGCGTGCCGCGGACGTTTCCAATCTTCCTGCTGGTCGCGCAGAAGGCATGATTACCCCCCCGGCGCACGGTCCGATCCCTGCAGCGGAAACCGGCCCGTACGAACCGGATGTACGCGATGGCTCCGAAGTTCGCGCGCCCGCGCATCATGGCCGAAGCTCCCAACCAGGCCACGCGCCGTCCATGAGCATCAACGCCGCGGTGAGTGCGGTGGGCGACGTATCGCTCGTTCCTATCGCCTCGTTCCAGTCGGGCGTCCCGACGGCTTCGACAAGGCCCGCCTGGAGGCACGGGCGTTGCCGGCGCGCCATGGTGCGGTTCTTGCGTCGCGGCAGGTGGTGGGGAACGCGCCGACGCGGCGCGATTCCAAGCCAGTCACCAACGCATCGCATGGAGGTCTTGCGCGCCGTGAAAACCGGGATGGTCGGATCCAGCTCCCAGAGCCGCGATTTCACGGCCCCGCACGAACCGGCGGGTGTCGTCGTTACGATCCAATCCAACCCCGACGATCTCGCCAATCACGAGAGCGTCACCCGCAACGGGATCGCCCGGCGGCTCGCCAGCCTGAAAGGCTACGCGTTCGACGGGGCATTCGAGCCAGGCCGCGTCCTCCCCGCGCCCGCTTACTTCGTGCCGGCCGCGACCATCGTCGGCTGCGACCGCGCAGCGGCGCTCGGCATCGTCGATGCCGACGACCTTTTCGGGGCGGTGGTGCCCTATCCGTTCATGGCCACCAAGACCATCAGCCACCCCCTGGCCGCTGGTGCCACATATGCGCCGGACGGGTGGTGCCACGCTTTCAACGAGGCCGTGCGCGACGTGGTGCTGGAAGGCTACGCGGCCTTTACCGGGGCCGACCTGCGCCGGGCCGCCCAGGCGATCCTCGCGGGGGGGGAGGGACGGATCAAGCTTGCCTCGGGAATCGGTGGCCTGGGCCAGCACGTGGTGCGCAGCCTGCACGAGGTCGACGCCTTGCTTGCGGCCATCGACCCGGCGGAAATCGGCGATCTCGGCGTCGTGGTGGAGCGCAACCTCGCCGAGATCATCACCCACAGCGTTGGCCAGGTCGAGGTCGCTGGCATCAAGGCCTCGTACTGCGGCACTCAGTGCCTCACCACCAACAACCGCGGCGTGCAGGTGTACGGCGGTTCCACGCTGCTTATCGTGCGCGGCGATTTCGACACGCTGCTCGCGCAACCCCTGGCCGCGGATGCGCGCCGGGCCATCGACCTCGCCCGGGTCTACGACGCGGCGGCACTCCGGCATTTCACGGGAATGTTCGCATCGCGTCGCAATTACGACGTCGCCATCGGGGTCGATCGCCGTGGCATCGCCCATGGCGGAGTGCTCGAGCAGTCGTGGCGCATGGGCGGCGCGAGCGGTGCGGAAGTGGCGGCGCTGGCGGCGTTTCAGGCGGATCCCGGCCTCGAGATGGTCCGCGCGGCTACCACGGAAATCTATGGCGAATGCGCGCCTCCGCCAGTACACGCCGACGTGTACTTTCGCGCCATCGATGCGCGCGTGGGCATGCTGACCAAGTTCACCGTGGTGGAGACCGATGCCGACGCGTGATGACGGTGTCGTTATCCCGGTCGACGAGGAGACCATCGCCGGCACGCTGGTGTCGCCGCGTCGACGGGTACCCGCCGTCTTGTTCGTCCATGGCTGGGGCGGGAGCCAGGAGCTCTACATCGCCCGGGCACGGGAAGTCGCGGCCCTCGGCTGCATCTGCCTGACCTTCGACCTGCGCGGCCACGTTGAGACCCAGGCGCAGAAGGACACCGTTTCCCGCGAGGAAAACCTTCGCGACGTCCTGGCTGCCTATGACGTGCTCGCCAAGCAACGGGGTGTCGATCCCGACCGTATCGCGGTGGTGGGCAGCAGCTACGGCGGCTACCTCGCCGCGATCCTCACGGCCGAGCGCAAAGTGCGCTGGCTGGCGCTGCGGGTGCCCGCTCTGTACAAGGATTCGGGATGGAACGTACCGAAGTCACGGCTCAAGAAGGCACAGGGCCTCGAGGCCTATCGAAAGAAGCCGGTGCAGGCGAGCCAGAGCCGCGCGCTGCGGGCATGCGCGACATTCGCCGGCGACGTGCTCATTGTCGAATCGGAGCACGACGTCATCGTGCCGCATCAGGTGATCGTGAACTATCGCGAGGCCTGCAAGCAGGCCCGATCCCTGACCTACCGGGTCATCGAGGACGCCGACCATGGCTTGTCGCAGACGCTCTGGCAGCAGACGTACACGTCGATCCTGGTGAGCTGGCTTTCGGAGATGCTGCTGGGCATGCGTCCATCGATCGAGGCCGCCCATCCGGTCGACCCATCCGCGGCACCACCGGCGGCCGCAGTCGCGACCCCGACCACGGAAACCACCTAGGCATCGCGGTTCAACCAGCCCGCAGCATGCCGGCGTAGATCCCGGGGGCGGAGTCGGCAATGAGCGTTGCCCCGACGCAGCGGACGTAAAACGCTTCCGGTCCCACGCCGCCGATGATCGCGTAGGCGTAGCCGTCCGCCCGCTGGGCGTGCAGCGCCGCGAGCAGCAGCGCCCTGCCGATGCCTTGGCCACGCGCGATCTCGTCCACGGCTGCGGGCCCGAAGAAATTCCTGCAGATCACGTCGTGACAGGCGAAGCCGGCGAGGCTCCCGTCGCGCACGGCGATGAAGCAGGCGATGGGCAAGCGCGCGCAGGCGACCTCGACCTCGGCCTGCCACACCGGGAAATGCGCGCCGACCCAGGCGAGGAGCACCGGCTTTTCCGGGGCGAGCGCGCGCCGGATGCAGACGCCCGCGCCGGCCATGGCGGCGATCGCTTCGTCCAGCGGGGGAAGGGTGGCGAGTCTTACCAGCATGTCCGGCATGAGAAGTCTCGAGCGATCGCGAGGCTCACATTGTAGGAAGCATTGCGAGCTCGTGCCACGCGTTGCCGATCTACCTGCGCTCGCGGGTTGTGCTCCGTCCCTTTGCCGCAACCGTAACCATGTTGCCGGACCAAGGCTCCTTGGACGCTCCTGCACCGATACGTGTAGAGTGCCGCACCACTCTACCCAGGCATCGCAATGACCAATCTCAAGCAGCGCTTCGGCAGGCCCCTGCGTCTCGGCCTCATCGGCGGAGCACCCGGTACGTGGATTGCCAACATCCATCGCAGCGCCGCGGAGCTGGACGGCTGGTGGCGCACCGTCGCCGGTGTGTTCTCGAGCGATCCGGGTCGCTCACGCGCTGCGGGGGCCTCGCTCGGCATCGATCCCGCCCGCAGCTATGGCGATGTCGCCGAGATGCTGGCGACCGAGGGCCGGCGCGACGACGGCATCGAAGCCGTCGCGATCGTCACCCCCAACGACACCCACTATCGCTTCTCGGCGGCGGCACTCGATGCAGGGCTCGACGTGGTGTGTGACAAGCCGGTCACGCACACCTTTGCCGAAGCTTGCGACCTCGTCGCGCGCACCCGCGCCGGCGGCCGGCGCTTCGCCATCGCCCACGCTTACTCCGCATACCCGATGGTGCGCTACGCGCAACGGCTGGTGGCCGACGGCACCCTGGGACCGCTGCGCATGGCGCAGGTCGAATACATCCAGAGCGGCCTTGCGACGCGCGTCGAGGACGCACCGTCCAACAACCGCCTGCGGTGGCTGCTCGACCCGGGACGCAGTGGCCTCGCGCTGGTGCTGAGCGCGATCGGCTGCCACGCCCAGCAGCTCCTGTGCTTCGCGAGCGGCAAGCCGATCGTGCAGCTATGTGCCGACGTCCAGGCCGTCATGCCCGGACGCGCCGTCGTCGATTACGTGTCCGCCCTGGTAGAACTCGAAGGCGGAGTGCGCGGCACGTTCACCGTGACCCAAGCCGCGGCGGGAGGCGAGAACGACATCCGGCTACGCATGTACGGGGAGAAGGGCATGCTCGACTGGTCGCACCGCGACGCGAGCTACCTGCAATTGGCCCTGCAGGGCGAGCCCATGCGGACGCTAGGCAAGGGCGACCCATGGCTGCCACCGGAGATCCTCGCCACTGGCCGGATTCCGCGGGGACACCCCGAGGGCTTGCGCGAGGCGTTCGCGAACATCTACGCCGAGGTGGCGCAGGAGCGCATGTGCGCCGAGCTTGGCGAGCCGGCACCATCGCTACCGTATCCGCGCATCGAGGAGGGCGCCCACACCATGGCCTTCATCGAGGCGTGTCTTGCCTCCCAGGCGACGCGCGCCTGGGTGCCGGTCGCCCGTGTTCCGGGCGCGCGGTCCTAGCTTCTATGAGGATTGTTCATTCGGACCGAATCCGAGAAGCCGATTGGTGTGAGCCCGGTCTCTACGTAGACCGCGGGTCCGCGGCATTCCCCGCAGCCGCGCCGCCCACCGCGGCGCGCTTTTCGACGGCTACGCGGGCGACGACGTCGTCGCGGCGAAAGTTGGCGCGAGCACGTCGAGGGCTGCCAGCACGGTCTCCTTGACCGTGATGCGCCACAGCGTACGCGGGTCGTCCGGATCGATGAGCGTCGCCGAGTGCAGCAGCGAGGCGTTGTCCCAGATCACGAGATCGCCGACCGCGTAACGCAAGCGATAGACGTAGCGCGGCTGGGTAGCATGCGCGGTGAGCTCGTCGAGGAGGTCCACCGCCTCATCGTCGGGCATACCGACGATGCCGTACGAACTGCCCGACACCGAGTACAGCGCCTTGCGTCCCGTAACCGGGTGAGACCGCACGATCGGGTGAGTGATCACCGGCATCCTGGCCTTCTGTTCGGCGGTGAGGGTCGACGCCGCGGTGCGCGCCTCGTTCTCCGCCACCTTGCGATTGCCGTAGTGATGCACTGCGACCAGCCGGTTGATCCGGCGCTTCATGGCGTCGGAAAGATCGTCGTACGCCGCATACTGGTTGGCGAAGAGGGTGTCGCCACCCTTCTTTGGAACCTCGATCGAATACAGCATCGTGGCCCGGGCCGGAACCTGCAGATAGCTGTAATCGGTGTGAAAGTAGGTCCCGGCGTCCGCGAGTCCGACCGGCTGGCCATCGCGTCGGCGATTGGAGAGCACGAGGATGTTCGGATCCGCCGGATGATGGAACTGGTCGATCACGTGCGGCTCGGGAGGTCCGAGGCGACGCGCGAACGCAACGTATTGAGCGGGGGTGAGCGACTGATCGCGCAGTACCAGCACCTGGCCGCCGAAGAACGCGGTCTCGAGTTCGGCGAATGCCGCGTCGGACAGCGGCGTGCTCACATCGACGTCGCGCGCTTCGAGGCCGAAGCCGGGCGAGAGGGGTTGCAGTTTCATGGTTCCCTCCTAGGTCAGGAATTCCGGACGCAACCAGCGCGGCAGGACCAGTGGGATTTCGGGCCAGATGATGAGCATGGCCAACACCAAGAGCATCGGAACCAGCATGATCATCGTGTCCTTGAGCGCGAACCGCAACCGGACCTTTGCGATCGCACAGGAGATCAGCAGACACAGCCCGTACGGCGGCGTCACCAGGCCGAAAGCTAGCGCGACGATGCCGATGATGGCAAACGACACGGGATGCATGTGCACCGACGCCGCCAGCGGCTCCAAGGTCGTGCCGACGATAATGATCGCGGGGATGGCGTCCAGAAAGCAGCCCACAATCAGGAACACGATGGCGATGAGAAAGCCGACGCCGATGATCCCCAGGCCCCAGGTATTGACCGTAGCCAGCAACGCCTTCGGCATCTGGTAGTAGGCGAGGAGGAATCCGAACACCGAGGCGGTGCCGACGCAGAACAGCGACACCGCCGAAAGCTTGCCGGTTTCCAGCAATGCGTCCCATAACTGGTGGCGATTCATCTCGCGATAGATGAAGAGCGAAAGCACCGCCGCATAGATCACCGCTGCGGCTGCCGATTCGGTCGCGGTGAACCATCCGAGGAGGATCCCACCGACCACGATGAAGGGTGTCATCAGCGCCGGGATGGCGACGGCGGTCGCTGTCAGGAACTCCCAGAATGTCGCACGCGGGTACGTCGGGTAATGCCGCAGTTTGGCGTAGACGTGGACGGTGGCCATCTGCGCGAGGCAGAGCAGCAGCCCCGGGATCACGCCAGCGAGGTACAGCGCGCCGATCGAGACATTGAGCACGCCGCCCCACACGATCATTAGGATCGAAGGCGGGATAATCACCGCCAGTACGGCCGATACGGCCGTGATAGCGATGGAGAACGACAGGTCGTAGCCCTCCTTGACCTGGGCCTCGATGAAGATCTTTCCCTGGCTTGCCGCGTCCGCGGTCGACGACCCTGAGATGCCAGCAAAGAACACCGACAACAGCACGTTGATCTGCGCGAGCGCGCCCGGCAGGTTGCCGACCATGGAGCGGGATAGACGCACCAATCGCTCGGTGATTCCCCCGACATTCATCAGGTTCGCGGTAAGCAGGAAGAACGGCACCGCCAGCAGGATGAAGGAGTTGTAGGCCTTGAAGGTGGTGTTGAAGATCACGATCGGCGACAGGCGCGGCTCGAGGATCAGCACCGGCAGGCTGGCGAGCCCGAGCGCGAAGGCGATCGGCACCCGCAGGATCATCAGCGAAAAAAATGCACCGAACAGCAGGGCGGCGGCGAATCCGGGCGTCAGCGCAGCGCCACTCATGCCGGAGCCCCGTGCAGCACGATCCGCACATCATCGCGCAGACGGGGGCCGAGGAAGAGCAGCCACGTGAATCCCGTGACCGGCCAGGCGATGAATATGTAGGTCATGGGCAGGTCGGCGAGTTCCGAAGTCTGGTACCAGCCGAACTGGACGAATTGGATGCCGTACCAGAGGAATACCAGGGCGAACACGAGCACTAGCACGTTCCCGACGATGCGGAGAACCGCGTTGGGACGGGGCGCCAGCTGGGGCCAGACGTCGACCTCGAAGTGCGCACCGTCACGAATGCCGACCATCGCGCCGAGCATTACCATCCAGATGAAGAGGAAGCGCGCCATCTCCTCCGTCCATATCCAGTGCGGGATGAGCTCGGTGAAACGGGCGATGATCTGCAGGGTGACCGGGATCACCAGGATGCCCACCGTCCACGCGAGCAGGCGGTCGAGCAGGCGTCCATAAGCGTCGATGAATCGTGCCATGGGTCCGTCCATCAAGGTACCGCGCCCGCAAAAACGCCGGCGGGAAGCACGCGCTTCCGCCGGCGAGCGGGCCCGCGATTACATCGCGTTGATCTTCTTGTAGATGGCGTCGGCGCCGATTTCCTTGGCGTAGTCGGCCATCACCGGGTCGACGAGCTTCTTCATGGCGGCGCGATCGGCGAACTGGATGCGCTTCAGCTTGCCACCCTTTTCGAGTGCGTCGAGCTTGGCGGAATCCTGGCTCGACTCGACCTGCCGGCCGTACGCGCCGGCTTCTTTGCCGGCGCGTACGATCGCGGCTTGCAAGTCTGCGGGCAGCTTCTTGAAGGTCTTGCCCGAGAAGCACAGCGGCCGGATGGTGATCGCGTGCTGGGTTAGGATGAGGTTCTGGCCGACCTCATAGAACTTCATCGCCTCCACGCCCGCCGCCTCGTTCTCCCCAGCCTGGATGACACCGTTCTGAATGGCGTTGTAGACCTCGTCGTAGGCGATGACGGTGGGCGACATGCCGGTAGCGGTAAACGTCTTGCTCCAGATCGGCGCTCCCTGGACCCTGACCTTCAGGCCCTTCAGCTCCTGGAGGTTGTGAACCGCCTTGTTGGCGAAGATGTTGCGCGTTCCGCCGCCGGCGAATCCGATCAGCATCACGTCGGCCTTCTGCGCCACCTCGTCCGCAACCGGCTTAAGCACGTCGGCGTCGAGCACCTTATTCCAATGATCGAGGTCACGGAACAGAAACGGCGCATCGATGAATGGCGCGGCCTTCGAAAAAGTCGACATGTGCGCCGGCGAGACGATGGCGTAGTCCACCGAGATGCCCTGGTTCATGAAGGCAAAGTAGTCCTTCTCGAGGCCAAGCTCGCTGTTCTTGTGCAAGACGAAGTTGATCGGCTTGCCGTAGTACTTCTTGACCAACTCCTCGAAGCGGACGAGGGCCTTGGTGAAGGCGTGGTCATCGTTGAACTGAGACGCGCCATGCAGCGTGATCGGCTGCTGGGCTTGAGCGGCGAAGCTCGCCGTGATGGCGAGCAGGGCGAGGGAGCGCGTGAGCGCGTGCAGCAACCTTTGCATGGTAAATCTCCTTTTTATGCTTGGCCCGGCGACGGTCGGCACCCTGCCGCCATCGCTTCTGTTGCAGGCCGGTCATTCAACGCCGCGCCCGGCCCGGTGTCAACGCCGACGGCGCCGACCGGCCGGGCGCGGAGGCTCCTACGGCATGTACTGCCCACCGTTGACTTCCAGGACCTGCCCGGTCACGTAGCTGCTGGTCGTATCCGAGGCGAGGTAGAGGAACGTGCCGGCGCACTCGTGGGGCGTCCCGAGCCGGTTCATCGGCACCGTCGCCTGCATCGCGGCGAGCTGCTCAGCGGTCGAATAGCGCTCATGAAAAGGCGTGACAATGACGCCCGGGGAGACCGCGTTGACGCGGATGCCGTCGCTGATGACTTCCTTGGCCCAGCCCTTGGTCGCGGTCGAGATGAACCCCTTGGCCGCGGCGTACAGCACCGCGCCGCCGCCTCCGCCGTTGCGCGCGGCAATCGACGACACGTTGATAATGTTTCCGGCCTTCTGCGACCGCATGATCGGCACCACCGTCTTCATGAACAGCGCAACCTGGGTGACGTTGAGGGCGATTACCCGGAGGATGTGCTCGTCCGTGTAGTCCTCGATCTTGATCCGGCCGAGCATGCCTCCGGCATTGTTGATGAGGACGTCGATTCTGCCGAACGCTTCCATGGCGGCCGCGACGACGGCCTCCACGGCGGAAGCCTGCATCAGGTCGCCGCGCACCACCACTGCTTCGGCGCCTGCCGCTACGGCATCGCGCGCCACGTCGTCAGCCTCGGCCTTGCTCTCGTTGCAATGAATAACGAGCTTCGACCCGCACGCCGCGAACGCGCGCGCCGCCGCGGCGCCGATGCCCGTCGACGCCCCCGTGATCAGCACCGCCTTGCCCTTCAGATCCTCGAACATCGCGCCGTCTCCTTTTCGAATTACCGCCCGCGGGAGGGCGGGATAAAGGCGGGATTGTAGTTGATTTTGTCGGACGGTACTGGCATTGTGTCCGACAAATCATGGCGCGAACACTGACTCTACTTGCTGTCCACCCCGCGCGGCGCACGCCTGCCAAGGCGAACGCCGCGAGCCCCAAGCAGGCGAGCCGCAAGGCCGGCGCAGTGGGTTCGCGCGCGGCGAGCACCACGACCCCGAGACCGGCAGGCCGCGACGACGCTGGCCACGATTCCGCTGCACGTGCACGACCGCCGGAGGCAAGCCGCCCCGGTCGCCTGCTCAACCCGCGCCCAGCCAAGTCGGCCAAGGTCGTCGATACACTGGGCGCGCGCATCGTGTCGGGCGAGCTGCCGCCGGGAACGCTGCTCCCGACGGAGGCCGAGCTGGCGCGCCGGCTGCGCATCAGCCGGCCGTCGCTGCGCGAAGGTTTGCGCGCTCTGGCCTTGAAGGGGCTCGTGGAGGCGCGCACCCGGCGCGGCACGATGGTGACGGAAAGCCGGCGCTGGAACGTGCTGGATGACGACGTCCTGCGCTGGTATGCCGCCGCGCCGCCTGATCCCGCGTTCCTGATGGACCTGCTCGATGTCCGTACCATCTTCGAGCCGGCAGCGGCACGCATCGCAGCCGCGCGCGCGACCCCCGATGAGATCGTCGCGATCGAGGCGTCCTACCGGGCGATGGCGGCGGCGCTGCCGGATGACGTCGAGGCATGCTGCCAGCACGATCTCGACTTCCACGAACGCATCATCCGCGCGTCCGGCAACCGGTTGCTCGTCGGCTTCGCCGCGGCGATCCGCACCGCGCTCCTGGCTGCGTTCCGGGTGTCCGGCAATGCCCGCCGGGACTACGAGAACTCGCTGGCTGAGCACTACGCGGTGGCCGTCGCCATTCGGCGCCGCGATCCAGCGGCGGCCGAGGCCGCCATGCATCACCTCTTGGCAGGCACGGCGCGCGATCTTGCGCCCGCCTATGCCGAACCTTCCCGCGGCAATCCGTCGTCCCGCCGGCCAGCGACAGCCGGAGCGGGCGCGTCGCGCCGGAAGCCGAGCGCCGATACAGGCGCACCCGTCGCGAACAAAGGAGGAACGTTATGAACCGTGGTTTGCTAATACGCTTGCTGGGAGCGGCCGCTGCGGCCGTGTGCATCGCCGTATCGCCTGCTGTGCAGGGCCAGGCCAAGAAGCAGGTGAAGATCTCCCACGCCACGGCCGCCGATGTCGCCAACGACAACCACATGGTGGCGTGGATCATCGCCAACTACATCAACACCAACTCCGACACCCTCGAGGCGCGCATCTACCCGGCCAACGCGCTGGGCGAGGAGCGCGCCGTGATCGAAGGCATGCAGCTCGGCGCCGGCGCGACCATGCACATCGGCGGCACGGCCATCCACAACAACTTCAACAAGCGCATGGGCGTGCTCGACTTGCCGTTCCTGTGGCGCGACTACGAGCATGCGCACCACGTGCTGGACGGCAAGGTCGGGCAGACCCTCGCGGCGGAACACGAGAAGCTCGGCCTCAAGGTCCTCGGCTGGCAGGACAGCTGGGGCTACCGCAATGTCATCACCACCAAGAAGGAAGTGAAGAAGCCCGAGGATCTCAAGGGCCTCAAGATCCGCACGATCCAGACGCCGACCTACGTCGCTGCATTGAATGCCATGGGGGCGAGCGCGACGCCGATGGCCTTCGGCGAGGTCTACACGTCGTTGCAGACCGGGGTCATCGACGGCTTCGAGCATTCCTCCGCGGTGGCGTTCACAGGCAAGTACTACGAGGTCGCGAAGTACGTGACCCTGACGGGCCATCTTTTCGGGCCGACGGTGACGGTGATCTCCAAGAAGGAGTGGGACGGCTACACCGACAAGGAGAAGGAGGTGGTGACGGCGGCGGCCAAGCTGGCGCAGGACGTCAACCGGAGCCTCTCGGTGCAACGCGACCATGAATCGCTGGAGAAGCTCAAGTCGAAGGGGATGATCATCAATCCCATCGACAAGTCGGGATTCGTGAAGGCAGCGGGGCCGCTGCAGGATCAGCTCGCCAAGACGCTCGGTGCCGAAGACCTGCTAAAGCAGATTCGCGACACCAAGTAACGCAGGATTGCGAGCGGCCGCCGGCTCGTGCGGCCGGTCGTGACTCCCCGGGGGTGCCGATGGCCCAGTTCCTGCGCGCGCTCGATCGCACGGTCGAGTATGTGCTGTTCCTGATCTTCCTGGTGTTCACCGTAGTCGGTGGCCTGCAGGTCTTCAATCGCTTCGTGCTCGGCCTGCCGCTCTCCTGGAGCGAGGAGTTCCAGAAGTACGGTCACATCTGGATGGTCATGCTGGCCATTCCGGTGGCGTACCGGCGCGGCGCGCACATCGGCATGGACATGCTGCTGCGGGCTTTTCCACCCGGTCTGCAGCGCGCCATCGGCCTCCTCACGGAGGTGCTCTGGCTGGTGCTGGCGCTCGCTATCGGCCGCTACACCCTGGTGATCATGGAGGTCGCGCGCAACCAGGACAGCCCGGGACTCGGGATTCCCATGCACTGGGTATACGCCGGGATGGTCGGTGGCAGCGTCTATCTCGGCATCGTCGCCTTGCGCCGCATCGCCGCCCACTTCGGCTGGCAGGACCTGCCGCCCGACAACCTGGGAGGGGAAGCATGACGCTCGGCGCCCTGGCCGTGCTGCTGCTGGTGCTGATCACCTTGGGCGTGCCCATCCTGCTGGTGATGGGGATCGTCGGGCTCGCCGGGATGCTGGCGACGCCCTCGCTCGTGCCGGCGCTCTTTCCGCAGAAGATGTTCGCGATGCTGGACAACTTCAGCCTGCTGGCACTCCCGTATTTCATCCTTGCCGGCGAGCTGATCTCCGCGGGCGGCATCTCCAAGCGACTGGTCGAGTTCGCCGAGACCGCGGTGGGGCACTGGAAGGGCGGCCTAGGACATGCATCGGTCGTGTCGAGCATGGTATTCGCCGGGGTGTCCGGGTCGTCGGTCGCGGACACGTCGGCCATCGGCTCGATTCTGGTGCCAGCGATGAAGACCCATGGCTACAAGCCAGGATTCGCCGCGTCCCTCGTGGCCTGCGCCGGTACCATCGGGGCCATCATCCCGCCGAGCATGACCATGATCGTGTATGGCTCGATGGCCAATGTGTCGATCGGCGGACTGTTCCTCGGCGGCATCGTGCCCGGGATCTTGATCGGCATCGGGCTCATGGTGGTCATCCGGTTGTACGCGCTATCGGCGGCGTTTCCGGAGTTGCGCCGGACCACGGGCAGCTTCCAATGGCGAAGCGTGGTCAACGCCACTGGCCGGGTCTGGCCGGCGCTGCTCGCGCCGGTGATCGTGGTCGGCGGCATCCTGTCAGGCGCCTTCACGGCGACCGAGGCGGGGGTCGTGGCGTGTTTCTACGGCTTCGCCGTCGGGTTTTTCGTGTACCGAAAGGTACGTCTGTCCGACCTGCCGCACATCTTCGTGCGGGCGGCCGTCACGACGGCGATGGTGTCGGGGATCATCGGCGTCGCCGGCGCGCTGGGCTGGCTACTGTCCTACCTCAACTTCAACGACGTCGTGCTGAACCTCATCGCGCACGTCACTGGGGAGAAACTCGGGGTCATGATGCTGCTGGTGGGCATCATGCTGGTGCTCACCATGTTCATCGACTCGATGGCCATCCTGATCATCATGATCCCGGTGGCCGTGACGATCGGGCGGACCTACGGCATCGACGAGTTCCAGCTCGGCCTCATGATGGTGATGGCGACCCAGATCGGCTCGACGACGCCGCCGGTCGCCGTGCTGCTGTTTGTCGCGACCAGCATCGCCGGTTGCCGCTACAGCGAGACGATCCGCTATTGCTGGGCGTTCATCGTCGCCGAAGTACTGGTGTTGCTGGCCGTCATCCTGATACCGGCGCTGGCGGCGTCCATTCCCCACCACTTCCTGGGGTGAGCCCAAGTCGCCCCATGGGGCATGCCTGCGCGCCGCGTCGGCGCCGCCGGCACAGTCGAGCGGAACGGCACCGGCTCGGCGTTCGGCGGGTAGCATGCGTCGATGCCGGAGCTTCCCGACCTCACCGTGTATCGCGAGGCCCTCGCGGCGCGGGTGCAGGGCGCCCGCCTGGAGAGCATCGTCGTCGCGAATCCGTTCGTGCTGCGCACTGCGGTTCCGTCGCTCGACACGGCGTTCGGTCGGGAGGTGATCAGGGTCACCCGCATAGGCAAGCGGATCGTGCTGGCGCTGCAGGGCGAACTCTTCCTCGTGCTGCACCTGATGATTGCCGGCCGGCTCGTCTGGGTTGCTGCCGGCAAGCAACCGCCGGGCCGGATCACCCTTGCCACCCTGGTGTTCTCGACCGGAAGGGTGGCCTTCACCGAGGCGGGCAGCAAGCGGCGCGCCTCACTGCATCTCATTGCCGGTGTTCCGGCGCTGGCGGCGCTCGACCCCGGCGGCCTCGAGGTGCTGGATACGGGCCTGGAAGCGTTCGCCGCGCGATTGGCGAGCGAGAATCACACCCTCAAGCGCGCGCTGACCGACCCGACCCTGTTTGCCGGCATCGGCAACGCCTACTCGGACGAGATCCTGCATGCCGCACGACTCTCGCCCCTTGCCCTCACCCGCAAGCTCGATCCGGAAGAGGTGGAGCGCCTATTCGGCGCCACCCGCGCCGTGCTGCAGGCCTGGATCGCCCGGCTGCGCGAGCAAGCGGGGCAGGAGTTCCCCGGCAAGGTGACTGCGTTCCGGGCGGAGATGGCCGTACATGGCCGGTTCCGTGAACCGTGTCCGGTTTGCGGGGCGCCAGTCCAGCGCATCGTGTATGCGCAGAACGAGTGCAACTACTGCGCGCGCTGCCAAACCGGTGGGGTAGTGCTCGCTGACCGCGCCCTGTCACGGTTGCTGCACAAGAGCTGGCCGCGCGCGCTCGAGGGCGGCGAGTAGCGCCGATCATCGGGGGCGGCGTTTGGCAAATGCGGGCGGCACCCCTAGAATTGCGCGCGTCGTCGCTGGCACAAGCGCGCATGGAGCGCGCTGCCGGCGCCTGGAGGTCCGTGCATGACATCGTCCGATCCCGGCAGCCTGCCGGCCCCGCACCGCTTGCGCATCACGCTGGTCGGCTCGCGCTACTTCGGCGCGGCGACCCTCGCGTTGCTGCAGAAGGAGGGCGTCGACATCGCGCGCGTGGTCGTCCCCGCCGCGGACGATCGACTCGCCGGCGCCGCCCAGAAGGCGGGTCTGGAGGTGCACGTCCTGGACGACCCCCAGATCGTTACGGCCGACGCCATCGCCAGGGGAACGGACCTCATCATCGCCGCACACAGCCACGCGCGGGTGAGCAGCGAGGCGCTTGCCAAGGCGCCGATGGGGGGCATCGGCTACCACCCGTCGCTGCTGCCGAGGCATCGCGGCATCGCCGCGGTGGAATGGACAATCAAGAGCGGTGATCCGATTGCCGGCGGCACGATCTACCATCTCGCTGAGAAGATGGACGCCGGTGCAGTGGCCGCGCAGGAATGGTGTTTTGTCCGGCCGGGGGAAACCGCACGGGAACTGTGGGAACGTGCCCTCGCGCCGCTCGGGCTCGAACTCATGGTTCGGGTGGTGCGGCACGCCCGAGTTTACGGCAAGCTCCCGGCCAAGCCGCAGGACGAGCAGTTCGCCACCCAGGCGCCGATCGCGCGTGCGGCGGATTGAATGCGGTCGCGCCGCGTCGCGCAGTAGCGCCATTGCACCTGGTGGTGCGGGCGTGCAGATTTTGCCGGCATCGGTGACCTTGCTGCACGTTCGACACGGTGGCGCGAACCCCGCGAGTGCCGCAGTGACGATCCCGGAACCTTTCCGGTATGGGCTGCACCAATCGCTAAGGCGGTGCCGTTGCGTCGGGGAACGCATGAGAACAGTGCTGGTGGTGGATGACGAGACGACGATCGCCGATGCGCTCGCGTCGGTATTGCAGAAGGCCGGTTACACGACCCGGGCGGCGTACGACGGCGCGGCCGCACTCGAGGTCATCGGCCGCGAGCCGGTCGATCTTGTCCTCACCGATCTCGTGATGACCGGCATGGACGGGGCAACCTTGATCCGATGGCTTCGCTCCGCGCCCGAGACCACCGATCTCCCGGTCATCCTGATGAGCATGCTCTCCGAGGAGCGGGTGTTCGCGTTGTGCAGCGACTATTCACGGTTCCTGCGCAAGCCCCTGCAATTCGACGCCCTGTTCGCGGCCATCGAGGAGTTGTGTGACTCGGCGGACTTTGCCAAGAAAAGCGGAATGCTTCCCGTAGTGCAGGGTTTCGTGCACTGAGAGGGTCCCCCGCCTGACTCTTCGCCCACGCGGCTGGCGCAGCGCCGGGTCACCACCACGACTGCAGGTTCCGCCGGGCACGTTCCATGGCACTGCGCCGCTGCGGCAAACAGCTCACCCGATTCGACCCCGAGGATCACCCCGCCGCGAGTCCCATGCTCCAGGGTGGGTGACCGGTGGTCGCCCGACGCGCGTCCGGCCGGCGCCGAGGTGGTCGGGAGTGGATTCGGCTCTGCGCGCTGCGGTGGTCGAATGGCGCTGGGGGTGGTCGAATGGCACTGCGGTGGTCGAATGGCGCTGGGGGTGGTCGAATGGCACTGCGGTGGTGGAATGGCACTGCGGTGGTCGAATGGGCCTGCGGACCCCCGCGCCGGCTCGAAACCTTTCCTTCCGGATCCCGGGGGATTCAGGTAGGCAAGGGGTCGCGGGCGGGCGAGATTTCGCCGCTCGGGTTTTTCCCGTCCCCGTGGGGGTTGCACATGCAAACGAGAACCATTATCATTTCTCTACCGACAATCCCTGAGCAGCCTGACAAAGGATCCCATCGCATGCCTGCCTCGAACACTTTTGCCCAAGCCACGCGTCGGGTCACGCTGCTGCTCGGGACCGCTTTGCTGTCATTCGCCGCGCTCGCCGCCGATCCCGAGGTGACGATCGTCATCCGCGACCACATGTTCGAGCCCGCCGAGGTCCGCGTGCCGGCGAACAAGAAGGTCAAGCTGGTGATCGACAACCAGGATGCCTCCGCCGAGGAGTTCGAGAGCAAGGAGCTCAAACGCGAGAAGGTCATCGCCGGCAAGAGCAAGGGCATGATCCTGGTCGGTCCGCTTAAACCCGGCCGCTACCCGTTCGTGGGCGAATTCCACCAGAAGACCGCCAAGGGCGTGCTCATCGCCGAGTAAGAAGACTCCGCGAGCCTACCGCACGCCGCCAACCAACCGCAACGTCGCCAGCCATCCGAAACCTCGCCAACCAGCCCCGTTGCCAGAAATTCTGGACCTCTTTCCTGCCATGCTCGGTGCCGCCGTCATCGTCTTTCGTGAGTCCTTCGAAGCCGCGCTGCTGATCGGAATCATCGCCGCCGCCACGCGGGCGATTCCGAGCCGCGGCCGGTTCATCGTCGGCGGGATCGGCGTCGGGGTCCTCGGCGCCCTGGTCGTGGCGATGCTGACCGGCCAGATCGGGCAACTCTTCGGTGGCATGGGACAGGAAGTTTTCAACGCCGGTGTGCTCGGCATCGCCGTGCTGATGCTCGCCTGGCACAACATCTGGATGTCGGTGCACGGCGCGGAACTCGCAGCCGGCGCACGGCGGGTGGGCCGCGATGTGCTCGAGGGGCGTCGTGAGCTTTCCGCCGTCCTGATCGTCATCGCCATCGCGGTCCTGCGCGAGGGCTCGGAGACGGCGTTGTTCCTGTACGGCCTGGCGTCGAGCGGTGGCGTCACCACCGGCGACCTCGCGCTCGGCTTCGCGCTCGGCCTCGCGGCAGGCTTGGGCGTGGGCATCGTAACGTATGCAGGAATCGTGCGCGTGCCGCTGCGCTGGTTCTTCGCGGTCACCAGCGGTTTAATCCTGCTGCTCGCGGCGGCAATGGCCGCGCAGATGGCGCGGTTTCTGGTTCAGGCCGACATGCTGCCGACGCTCGCCGACCCGGTATGGAACACGTCGAATGCGTTGCCTGTCGATTCGGTGCCCGGCGCGCTGCTGCACGCACTCATGGGCTACGATCCCCAGCCGAGCGGCATCCAGCTCGTGTTCTACGCGGTGACCGCCGTGGTAATCATCCTGGGCATGCGGTTCGCGCGGCGCCGGCACGTACCTGCGACGCCGGCCGCGGCCTGAGGCAGCCACGGGCGACGCGGGCAAAGGTCCGCTCGCAGAAGAGCGCTGGCACGCGTCGTGCGTCGGGGGAAGCCCGATCCTTCCGCAGGAGCAAACATGACCCAGCGCCGCGCCGCCCCGCCTCAGAATCAGAAGCCCGATCAGCGCAACAACATCCACGACCCGAGCGAGCATCCCCTGGGATCCTCCGACTCGCGCCGGGCGACGCTCGGACGCAACAACGTCACGGGCGACGACACCCTGCGCCTGCCGCACGAGCGTGACGAAACAGCCGATGCGGAAGAACGCACGGCGGGCAACGATGCCGTGATGGAGCAGGCACAACGCGACGTCAAAAGCGATAAGGTCGATACCGAAGTGCGCAGCGACGCCGTGAAGGTCTTCAACCGCGCGACCGGCGATACCAAGCCGGGTCGTCGCTGACTCGCGGCTACCGGTCGCCGCTGGTTCCTAGCGTTTTCCCGACGCCACTTCGCCAGGGCTTCGCGTCGCCTGGCCCTGCGCCCGCAGCGCATCCAGACTGGCGTTCATGGTAAGCGCCTGGGGGTCGACCACGAGGTGCAGCAGCGCCGGCTGCCCGCAGGCTACGGCGCGTTCGAACGCCGGGGCGAACTCGGCGGTGGTGCGGACCGTCTCGCCGTGCGCACCGTAGGCGCGAGCGAGGGCGGCGAAATCAGGATTGCGCAGGGTGGTGCCGTGGACCCGACCCGGATAGTGTTTCTCCTGGTGCATGCGGATGGTGCCGTACATGCCGTTGTCGATCACCACGAAAATCACCCCGAGCCCATGCTGGACCGCGGTGGCGAGCTCCTGGCCGTTCATCAGGAAACAGCCGTCGCCGTTCCAGGACACCACCATCCGCCGCGGATGCACGGCCTTTGCCGCCACCGCCGCCGGCACGCCATAGCCCATCGCACCCGAGTAGGGAGCGAGCTGCCCGCCCAGTGTGCGATAGCGAAAGAGGCGATGCATCCAGACCGTGTAGTTGCCCGCGCCATTGCTGACGATGACATCCTCCGGCAGGTGCTCGTCCAGCCACTGGACGATGGCCCATAAGTCGAGCGGGCCCGGCACCGGGCGCGGTGCGCGCCACGCTGCGAGGTCGTGCTGCACGTCGCTGAGCCTGCCGCGCCACGTCGACGCGTCGACCGGTCCGCCGGCATTCATCGCCGCCAGGAACGCACCCGGCTCGGCCGCAATGCCGATCGCGGGTTGGTACAGCTTGCCGATTTCCTCGCTGCCCGGATGCACGTGCACGAGCGCTTGGGCCTCAGGAGGAAGGGACGCGGCGGGGAGCGTGTACGCCGAGGTCGTCATCTCCCCGAGCCGCTCGCCGACTACGAGCAAGGCATCGGCACTGCGGATCCGCGCCGCCAGGCTCGGGTTGATGCCGATCCCCATGTCGCCCGCGTACTGTGGATGACGGTTGTCGAAAAGATCCTGGCGCCGGAATGCGCAGGCCACGGGCAACGCATTCGACTCGGCGAACCGGACGAGTGCCGCGCGCGCGGCGTCGTTCCAACGGCTGCCTCCGACCACTAGCATCGGTGCAGTTGCGGTCGCCAGCAGATCGCGCACCTGCTCGATCTGCGCCGGGGCGGGCGCCGCCGGCACCGCATCGACCCGCGGCAGGTCCGCGCACGCGGCGCGGTCGGTCAGCATGTCCTCGGGCAGGGCCAGTACCACCGGCCCCGGTCGTCCCGACATCGCCGTGCGGTAGGCGCGTGCCACGTATTCCGGCATCCGCTGCGCAGCGTCGATCTCCGCGACCCACTTGGCAACGCTCCCATACATGCGCCGGTAGTCGACCTCCTGAAACGCTTCTCGGTCGCGAAAGTCGCGACCGACCTGGCCGACGAACACGATCATCGGTGTCGAATCCTGTGCCGCGGTGTGGATGCCGATCGCGGCGTTCGATGCCCCAGGTCCGCGCGTGACGAACGCGATACCGGGACGGCCGGTGAGCTTGCCGTACGCCTCCGCCATGTAGCTGACGCCGCCTTCCTGGCGGCAGACCACCAGCGCCAGGCGCTCGCGCACATCGTGGAGGGCATCGAGCGCTGCGAGGAAGCTTTCCCCGGGAACGCAGAACGCATGAGTTGCACCTTGGGCGAGCAGGTTCGCGACCAGGATTTCGGCGCCGGTCCGTGGGCCCGGCTCGTTGGCCGGCGGCACGGCGCGCGCCTCGGCGGACGAGGGACGCTGGCTGCTCATCGGGTTGCGTCCATGCTAGCCAGGTCCTCGCGCGTCACCACGAAGACCGCGTCGTCGGCACTCTCGGTCTGCATCCAGACGAACGGAATGCGCGGAAAGGCCGCCTCGAGCGCGGCCCGGTTGTGGCCGATCTCGACAACCAAGGGTGCGCCGGGGTTGAGGTGGCGCGGCGCGTCGCGCAGGATCGTGCGCACGGCGTCGAGCCCATCGTCGCCTCCGGAGAGCGCGAGCTCCGGCTCGTGGCGATATTCCCGAGGTAGCTCTTCCATCGCGGCACCGGTGACATAGGGTGGGTTACTCACCACCAGGTCGTAGCGCTTGCTGCCGAGATTCGCGAACAGGTCGGACGTGATCAGGTTGACGCGGTCGGCGAGGCCGTAGTCGGCGACGTTGTGCTGCGCCACCGCCAGCGCGTCCGGGGAGATGTCGATGGCGTCGATATCGGCCGCCGCGTACGCGTGCGCGAGCAGGATCGCGAGGCAACCCGATCCGGTGCAAAGATCGAGCGCATTGCCAACCTGTTCGGATTCCCCCACGTAAGGCGCGAGGCCGTCAGGCAAGAGCTCGGCAATGAAAGAGCGGGGAATGATTACCCGCTCGTCGATATAGAAACGGAAGTCACCGAGCCACGCCTCACGGGTGATATACGCCGCGGGAACGCGCTCGTCGATTCGCCTCGCCAGGACGTCGGCGAGGCGCTGACGCTCGGCGGCCGTGAGCCGCGCCTCCAGGAAGACATCCAGACGGTCGAGCGGAAGATGCAAGGTGTGCAGCACCAGGTACGCGGCCTCGTCGAAGGCATCGACGGTGCCATGGCCGAACGCAAGTCCGGCGGCATTGAACCGGCTCACCGCAAAGCGCAGCCAGTCGCGCACGCTGACGAGCTCGGCTGGCCCCGCAGCGCTCATCGGCCGCGCTTCCCGCTGCGCCGGGAACCTGCGTCAATGCCCCAGGCGTCCGCCGCGTCGCTCATGCCGATTCGCCCACGAGCAGGCGGTCGAGGATCATCCGGTAGGCGCGCGCAAGGCGCGGCAGGTCGGCAATCAGCACACCTTCGTCGATCTGGTGGATGGTCTTGCCGACCGGACCAAGCTCGACGATCTCCGCGCAGATGTCGGCGATGAAGCGGCCATCCGAGGTCCCGCCGCCGGTCGAGAGCTCGGGTCGCACACCGGTAATCTCCTCGAGCACCGCGCTGGCGATCTCGACGAGGCGGCCACGCGCGGTCAGAAAAGGACGGCCGTGACCGGTCCAGACGAGGTCGTACTCGACGCCATGGCGGCGCAGGATCGCCTCAAGTCGCTCGCCGAGCGCTTCGCGGGTGCTCGCGGTCGAGTAGCGGAAGTTGAACTTGAGCTCGAGCGTGCCGGGGATCACGTTGAGCGCGCCGGTACCCGATTGCACGTTGGAGCATTGCCAGGTGGTCGGGGGAAGGAATTCGTTGCCGTTGTCCCACCGCGTCGCCGCCAACTCCGCGATCGCCGGGGCGGCAAGGTGGATCGGATTTCTGGCCCGGTGCGGATAGGCGACGTGCCCCTGCACGCCGTTGACGGTGAGAGTGCCGGAAAGCGTGCCGCGGCGACCATTCTTGATGGTGTCGCCGAATACCTCGGTGGACGATGGTTCGCCGATCACGCAGTAATCGATGCGCTCGCCCTGCGCCGCAAGGCGTTCCACCACCCGCACCGTGCCGTCGACGCTCGGGCCCTCTTCGTCCGAGGTGATGAGCAACGCGATGGAACCCTTCGCGCGCGGATGCGCCGCGACATGGCCGGTGACCGCGGTGACGAAAGCCGCAAGTGAGGCCTTCATGTCGGCCGCGCCGCGTCCATAGAGCCATCCGCCGCGCTCCACTGGCTCGAACGGATCCGACTGCCATTGCTGCACGGGACCGGTGGGCACGACATCGGTGTGCCCCGCGAAGCAAACGAGGGGGCGCGCCTCGCCGCGGCGCGCCCATAGGTTGGTCACGCCGTTACAGGCAATGGTCTCGCAACGAAAACCCAGCGGTGCCAGCCTGCCGGCGATCAGGTCCTGGCAACCCGCGTCGTCAGGGGTGACCGAGCGCCGCGACACCAGCGCCCGGGTAAGTTCCAGCGTCGGATCGAGCGACGCAGTTACTGGGGACGGCGCGTACGGGTTCATGCCCGCGATGGTAGCAAACGGCGTCGCGCTACCCGGCCAGGGGGGTAACCGCCGCCGGCCTAGGCAGGAGGAGGAGTACTAGCGTTCAGTTATGGCGATCGAGCATCGCGGGCTCGATGTGGAGCGCCTCGAGGTCGGTCGGGGTTCGCTTGTTCGATGGCGCCCCGTTGGCAGCCATGCCCGTGACCCGCGAGGTCGGAGCGTTCTGGTTGATGAGCCACGCCAGATTGGTCGGTGAATCCGACGCGATCATCGCCTCCTCGTAAGAGATCCTGCCATCGAGGTGCAAGCGGCAAAGCGACTGCTCGAACGTTTGCGAGCCTGGATAGAGCGATTGCTCCATCGCTTCCTTGATCTGGGTGATCTCGCCGTTCTTGACGAGTTCGGCAATGAGCGATGTGTTGAGGAGGATCTCGACGGCAGGCTGCTGGGTCCCGTCGGCGTTACGCACCAGGCGCTGGCAGATGATGGCGCGCAACCCAATCGACAGGTCGGACAGGAGTCCGGAGCGCGCGTCGTACGGAAACATGTTGATGATCCGCGACAGGGCGTGATAGCTGTTGTTGGCATGCAGGGTCGACAGGCAGAGGTGACCTGTGAGGGTGTGGATCAGCGCCTGCTGCATGGTCTCGCGGTCGCGGATCTCGCCGATCATGATGAGATCCGGCGCCTCGCGCAGGGCGTTGGCGAGCGCGCGATGGTAGTTATGGGTATCGACACTGATCTCGCGCTGGTTGACGATGCTCTTCTTGTGGCTGAAGAGATATTCGATGGGGTCCTCGATGGTGAGGATGTGCCCCGGCTTGTTGGAGTTGCGATGGTCGATCATGGCAGCGAGCGTGGTCGACTTGCCCGAGCCCGTGGCGCCGGCGAGGAGCACCAGCCCGCGCTTTTCCATGATGAGATCGAGCAGCACCGGCGGCAGGCGCAGGTCGGCAAAGGGCGGGACGCTACTGCGCACGTAGCGGATCACCAGCGAGATGGTGCCCCGTTGCCGAAAGATATTGATCCGGAAATTGCCCACCGCGCGGTCGATGTAGGAAAGGTTCATCTCGAACTCGTTCTCGAACTCACGCTGCTGGTCCTTGCTCATCAACTCGTACGCAATCCGCCGCACCGTATCGGCGTCCATCGACTGGGTCGAGACGGGCGAGAGCACGCCGTTGATCTTGATATTGATGGGCGCGCCGCAGGAAATGAAGATGTCCGAAGCCTCCTTTTCGGCCATCAACTTGAACAGGCGATCGAGATACATGAGCTAGCCTCTCTGCAGTTGGGGTGTCGCCGGGCGCCACCGTGCCGCCGCATGGCGCTGAGTCTGCCGCGGCGGGGCAAAAACCTGCCGTCCCGCGCTACAATCGCGAGGGTACGCCGTTCGTCCGCCGACAGGGCTAACGCCCGGGTCCCGCCAGGATGCTGTCACCTAGCAGCCGGGAGTCCTAGCGGGGCCCGATGGTCGGCAGCCCGGCCCGGCTGGCCGTCGGCCGCACGCACCACCCGCTCCTTCGAAACTTTCCTAAAGCAAAAGCAGGACCATGCTCGCAATCATTGGCGGCACCGGGCTGACCCGGCTCTCGACGCTGGCCGTCGCGCACCGCGAGGTGGTGCGCACGCCCTACGGCGAGCCTTCGTCGACCCTGATTTTCGGCCAGATCGGTGGCAAGGAAGCGGTCTTCCTGGCGCGCCACGGTCACGGCCACACCATTCCGCCGCACCGGGTCAACTACCGCGCCAACCTGTGGGCGCTGCGCAACGCCGGCGCCAAGGCCGTGCTGGCGGTGGCATCGGTGGGGGGCATCAGCGGCGTAGTGCCCGGCGACCTTGTCCTGCCGCACCAACTCATCGACTACACCCATGGCCGCGAAAGCACCTTCTTCGACGGCGGCGACCGGACCGTGGTGCATGTCGACTTCACCCATCCGTATGCCCCGCACCTGCGGGCGACCTGCCTCGAGGCAGCCGCGGCCGCAGGATTGGCCCTGCAAGACGGCGGGGTTTACGCGGCCGTGTCGGGCCCGCGTCTGGAGACGGCGGCCGAGATCGACCGTCTCGCCCGCGACGGCGCCACTCTGGTGGGCATGACCGGCATGCCCGAAGCCGCGCTCGCCCGGGAGCTCGAGCTGCCCTATGCGGCGATCGCCGTGGTGGTCAACCATGCCGCCGGCCGCGGCGATTCGGCGGAGAGCATCGCCATGGACCATATCGCCGAGGTGCTCGAGGTGGCGATGGATAAAGTCCGCGCTTTGCTCGAGCACGCCGTCGCCCGCATCCACGAGACCTCAGACCAAACGCCATGAATTGCCGCTTGGGCCAGATGCCATGATCCGCGAAGTCCTGCGCATGGGCGACCGTCGCCTGCTCCAACCATCGGCGCCGGTCACCCGGTTCGACTCTCCCGAGCTGCACGCGCTGCTCGCCGACATGCGCGACACCATGACGGCGGAGAACGGCGCGGGAATCGCGGCGCCGCAGATCGGCGTTTCGCTGCAAGTGGTGATTTTCGGGGTCGAGAAGAGCGTGCGCTACCCCGATGCCCCGCCAGTCCCGTACACCGAGCTCGTCAACCCGGTGATCACCCCGCTGGGCACCGAGATGGAGGAGGGGTGGGAAGGCTGCCTGTCGGTGCCGGGCCTGCGCGGCCTGGTCCCGCGCTACACCCGCCTGCGCTACTCCGGCCACGATCCCCACGGGCGGATGATCGAGCGCGAGGTCTCGGGCTTCCACGCGCGCGTGGTGCAGCACGAGTGCGACCATCTCATGGGCATCCTCTACCCGATGCGGGTGCGCGACTTCACCCGCTTCGGGTATACCGACATCCTCTTCCCCGAGCTCGGCGACGCTGCCGACGACTGATCAGTCTGGTGTAATGGGGTCAGTGTAAGTTATCCGATGCTTCGCTCGCCGGCGGAGCGCTCCCGCCGATAACTTACACCGACCCCATTACCTTCACTGCCGCAGCGCCTCGTACAGCGTGGTTTCCAGACGCAGCAGAGAGGCCTCGCCCTGCAGCGCCGAGCCATCGATCAGGAAGACGTCCTCCGCACGCTCCCCGAGGGTATTGATGCGGGCGCTGGTGAGATTGACGTTGGCCGCCGCGAGGGTATGCGCGATCGCGGCGAGCAGGCCCGGACGATCCCCGGCGACGATCTCCAGGATGTAATGCGTCCCCTTGTCGTCGGGATAGACCCGCACTTCGGGTGAGAGCGGGAAATGTCGGAGGTGCCGGCTCATACGTCCTACCGTCGGCGGATCGAGCGGTGGGCGCAAATCCAGTAAACGGGCTAGTTCGTACTCGATGTACTGGATCGTGTCGCGATGCGATGCGGTGGGATCGGCGGGATCGTGCATCGAAAAGGTGTCGAGTGCGTAGCCGTGCCGGGTGGTGTGAATCTTGGCGTCGACTACCGACAGTCCGGTGCGACCGAAGAATCCGCAGACTCGCGCGAACAGATCCTTCTGGTCGGGGAGATACACGAAGACCTGGAGTCCCGCGCCGGCCCGCGAAAGCCGCGCCTTGACTACCGGCCCGACGCCGTCGACCCGGAAGAACAGGTGTCGTGCGTGCCAGGCGATCTCCTCGGCCGTGTGATGCTGGAAGTACACCATGTCGAGCTTGCGCCAGAGGGCGTGCTCGGCACCCTCGCGCACGGCGTAGAGACGCAGCAGCCGGCGCGCCTCGGCCTGGCGCTCCTGCAGGCTGTCGGCGAGCGTCGCGCCGCCTTCGCCACGCAGCCGCGCCCGGGTGAGCTGGAAGAGGTCCTCGAGAAGTTTCGCCTTCCAGGCATTCCATACCCGCGGACTGGTACCGCGGATGTCGGCGACCGTGAAGAGATAGAGCGCGATGAGGTGACGCTCGTCGCCGACCCTTTCCGCAAACTGCGCGACCACGTCGGGATTGCTGACGTCCTGCTTCTGGGCCGTGGATGACATTACCAAGTGACTCTCTACCAGCCAGGTGACGAGCTCGGCATCCTCTGCCGGCAGATCGTGCCCGCGGCAGAACCGCTCTGCATCGCGCGCTCCGAGTACCGAGTGATCGCCGCCGCGGCCCTTGCCGATGTCGTGGAATAGCCCCGCGAGGTAGAGCACTTCCTTGCGCGGGAAATCGGCTATGAGCCTGGAGCAGAGAGGGTACTCGTGGGCATGCTGTGGCTCGCAGAAGCGACGCAGGTTGCGGATCACCATCAGCGTGTGCTCGTCCACCGTGTACACGTGAAAGAGGTCGTGCTGCATCTGCCCGACGATCCGGCCGAACGGGGGAAGGTAGTGGCCGAGCACGTCGTACAGGTTCATGCGCCGCAGCTCGTGGGTGAGGCCCCGGGACTCGCGGAAGATGCGCATGAATCGCGCCCGGTTTTCCGGTTCGGCGCGAAAGCGCGCGTCGATTCGCCCGCGGTTGCGCCACAACGCGCGCAGGGTGCGCGCCGACATGCCCTTGAGCTCGGGGTGGCGCTGCATCAAAAGGAATGCGTCGAGCATGGCAGCGGGCCGGTGCGTAAATAGGTTTTCGTCGACCACATCGAGCAGCTCGTCGGCGACCTGGAATTCCTGGTCGAGCGGAATGGGCACCGTGGTCGTCGGCAGGACGCGGGTGTGGAGGTTCTGCAAGAGGATCACGTTCACCTGGCGGACCCGCCGTGCGGCGCGGTAGTAGCGCTGCATCAGCACCTCGCTCGCCCGTCGCGTCGGTGTATCCACCACCCCGATCTGCCTTGCGAGCGCCTGTTGCTGGTCGAAGATGAGGCGATCCTCGCGCCGGCCGGCGAGGTAATGGAGCCGCACCCGCAGCGTACTGATGAAGCGCTCCTGGCGCGAAACCGAGCGCGCTTCCTGCGGGGTTATGAGCCCGGCGCGGGCGAGCTCCCGCCAACTGTGGCCCAGGCCGGCGGCGCGCGCGATCCAGATCACGGTTTGCAGGTCACGCAGGCCCCCTGGACTCTCCTTGACGTTGGGCTCGAGGTTGTACGCCGCGTCGTGGAACTTGAGATGGCGTTGCTGTTGCTCGAGGACCTTCGCCTCGTAGAACGCCTCCACGTCGAGCGCCGCCGCGAAGGTCTCGACGAAGCCGCGGTGAAGCCGCCGCGATCCCGCGATCAGCCGATGCTCGAGTAGGCTGGTGGCGATGGTGGCGTCGGCCGCCATTTCCGCCACGCACTCGGCCGGGGTGCGCACGCTGTGACCTGGCTCGAGGCCGATGTCCCACAACGCGCCGATTAGGCGCTCGACGAACGCGGTGACAGCGGGATCCGGAGCGGGAAGCTCAGAGGCTCCGCACGCCCCGAGTGGCTCAGGCAGCAATACGAGGAGATCGACGTCCGAGTGCGGGTACAGCTGCCCGCGGCCGTACCCGCCGACGGCCACCAGGGCCATGCTCGGCGGCGCACGAAACTCCGCCCAAACCTCGCCGACGATTCGATCTACCAGTCGGGCGTGATGGCGCAACAGCGTGGGCGTGTCGGCGCGCGCTTCGAACGCCTCGCGCAACGCCGCTCGCCCCTCGCGCAACTTCGCGCGCCAGCGTTGCACGTCCGTCGGCTCAACCAATGCCGACGCGGCAACGGCAGGCGCGGCATCGGCCATCATTCAGGCGGCGGCGGCATACCGGTCGAAACCGTGAGAATCTCGAAGCCCTCAGGCGTGACCAGCACGGTGTGCTCCCACTGTGCGGACAACGAGTGATCCGCGGTCACAATCGTCCATCCATCCTTCATGCTGCGAATGCCGGGACCGCCCGCATTGACCATCGGCTCGATGGTGAAGACCATGCCGGCCTGGAGCTTCAGCCCGGTGCCCGGGCGACCGTAGTGGAGCACCTGGGGCTCCTCGTGGAACCGCCGTCCGATGCCGTGGCCGCAGAATTCACGCACGATGGAGAAGCCATGGCTCTCGGCATGGCGTTGGATCACGTTGCCGATGTCGCCCAGATGCGCGCCCGGACGGACCGCCCAGATGCCTTTCCACATCGCCTCGTAGGTCACGTCGACCAGCCGCTTCGCCTGAATCGAAGCCGCGCCAACGCTGAACATGCGGCTGGTGTCGCCGTGGAAGCCGTCCTTGATGACGGTGATGTCGACGTTGACGATGTCGCCGGTCTTGAGCTTCTTATCGCCCGGGATGCCGTGGCAGACCACGTGGTTGACCGACGTGCACACTGAGGCGGGATACGGCACATGGCCCGGTGGCGCGTAGTTGAGTGGCGCGGGGATCGTGCCTTGCGACTCAACCATGTAGGCGTGGCACAGCCGGTTGAGCTCGCCGGTGGTGATGCCGGCCTCGACGAACGGCGCGATGTAGTCGAGTACCTCGGCGGCGAGTCGTCCGGCGACGCGCATCTTGGTAATGTCTTCGGGGTTCTTGAGTTGTATGGACATGGTGGTGGGAAACGCAATCAGGCGCGCAGCAGCTCGTTGATGCTGGTCTTGGCACGGGTGCGGGCATCGACCTGCTTCACGATCACGGCGCAGTAAAGCTGGCAGGTACCCTCGCCAGAGAGGAGGCTGCCGGCGACCACGACCGAGCCCGCGGGAATGCGTCCATACGTGATCTCGCCGGTGGCGCGATTGAAGATCTTGGTGCTCTGACCCACGAAAACACCCATGCCCAACACGGCGTTCTCCTCTACGATCACGCCCTCCACCACTTCGGAGCGGGCACCGATGAAGCAGTTGTCCTCGATGATGGTCGGATTGGCCTGCAATGGCTCGAGCACGCCGCCGATGCCGACCCCGCCGGAGAGATGCACGTTGCGGCCGATCTGCGCGCACGAGCCGACGGTTGCCCAGGTGTCGACCATCGTGCCTTCATCGACGTACGCGCCGATGTTGACGTAGGAGGGCATCAGCACCACGTTGCGCGCAATGTAGGCTCCTCGCCGGGCCACGGCTGGGGGCACGACGCGCACGCCGGCAGCGGCGAACTCGGACGGTCCGAACGCCGCGAACTTGGTCGGCACCTTGTCGAAAAAGCGGAATGCCGCGTCCTCGGACGTTGCCCCCATGAGGGCGTTGTCGGCCAACCGGAACGAGAGCAGGACGGCCTTCTTGAGCCACTGGTGCGTGGTCCACGTACCGTCGCGCTTCTCCGCCACCCGTACCCGGCCGGCGTCGAGCTCGCCGATGACATGGTTCACGGCATCGCGCACCTCAGGCCCGGCGTTGGCCGGGCTCATTTCTGACCGGGACTCCCACGCACGGTCGATCGTCTGTTGCAGGTCCATAGATTCTCGTCAAGGGTCGGGACGCAGGGTGGACGAAGTCGCAAAGCCATGATTTTACCGTGACGGGCGGGCCGGCCGCGGCAATCGTGCGAACAGCCGGAACCAGGACCGTCGCTGATCGTGCGTCGGCGGGGTTACGCTCTCAGGACCCGACGATAGACGGGTTGCAGCAGGGCCGGCAGCAGGTACATCGGCAACTGCGCGATTGCGAAAAAGACCGTGACATCGAACGACCCGCGGCCTTCGAGCGCGACCAGGATGAGGCCCATGTTGCAGTTGCCCGAGACCAGACCCACCGTGAGCGCGGCCTGCCGGCCGAGTTGCCGGAACGCCGCGTAGCCGGCCGCCTGCAGGAGGAGGTTGCCCGTGAACGCGAGCAGCACGGCGAGGGCCGCGTAACCGGGTCGGGCCACCGCGAAGGCGCTCACGCCATCCATGATCGCGATCGCGAAGATCACGAGGCTTACCACGGTCACCGCATCGAGCACTGCGACGGCGTCGCGGCGATTAAGGGGCGTGAAGCGCCGAAGCGCCCAGGCTGCCGCGAACGCACCTCCGACCAACGCAGCGAGGCGAGCGATGAATTCCGGCAGGGCAATCTCCAGTCCGAACCCGAGTAGCGTACTCGCGAGCAATGGCAGCGAGAACGGCACGAGCGCCGTCGCGCCGAGCACGGCGACGAGTGCGAGCACGGGATCGAGGCCCAGCATGAGGGCAATGGCGACGCTTGATACGATGGGCGACGAGGCCGCCATCAGCACGACGGCCTGTTGCAGCGCGACCGGCATCCCGAGCGCCACCAGTCCCGCGCTGGCAGCGAACACCGCCAGCGGGCTTGCCACCAGCAGCCAGGCGAGCAACCAGCCTACCTGGGCACGTTGCCGCCGGTAGGCCCCCACCGCCGACCAGTCCAGGCGCACCAGTGCGAAAACCAGGGGGACGAGCAGCGACGGAATCAGCAGCGGCCGCATGGTCGTCGCGAGCGGCGGCGCCACGAGGCCGATCACCACCCCGGCCGCCATGCACTGCGGCCCGTGCCGGCCGATCCACGCCAGCATCATGGGTCCGCGCCGCGCGTCGGCCGTCTGGCGCTCGCAGGGTTTCGCCAAGTGCGCGTGTCCCGCACTACTCGCCTTGAAGCGGTGCCCGAACGTGCGGCTGACGGTTAGCCATTTCGTCAATCCTTGAGCAGGATCACCGGCTGGTGACTCCAGTCGCGCTGTACCTTGCCGAGGGTGCGCAGGCTAGCGTGCGGCGTGGTCGGCGTTGGCCGGGGCGTGGTCGTGCGCGACAGCGCCGTAGCCGCGCACGAAGTCGACGATGCGCTCGACTGCGGTGGTGCACTCGGCGAGACTCGCGACCAGGGCAATCCGGATGAACCCGGCGCCCGGATTGGTGCCGTGCGCACTACGGGCGAAGAAGCTGCCGGGTAGCACCATGACCCCTCGCGCCGCGTACAGCGCCTTGGCAAACGCGACGTCGTCACCCGGCGTGCGCGCCCAAAGGTAAAAGCCGGCGTCGGGCAGCGTACAGGGCAGTACCGTTGCCAGCACCGGCTGCAGTCGGGTGAACTTCTCCGCGTAGGCGCGCCGATTCTCGCGAACATGCGCCTCGTCGTTCCAGGCGGCGATGCTGGCCACGGCAACCGGCGGCGACATCGCCGAGCCATGGTAGGTGCGATAGAGCAGGAAAGCCTCGATGAGCGCGGGATCGCCGGCCACGAATCCCGAGCGCATGCCTGGCACGTTGGAACGCTTGGACAGGCTGCCGAAACTGACGAGACCTCGATAGTCCGCACGTCCAAGCGCCTGAGCAGCCGCCAGCGCGCCGAGCGGCGGACGCGCTTCGTCGAAGTAGATTTCGGAATAGCATTCGTCGGCGGCGATCACGAAGCCGTGGCGGTCGGCAAGGACGAAAAGGTCGCGCCACTCCTCGAGGGTCATGACCCGTCCGGTGGGATTGTCGGGCGAGCATACGTACGCGAGCTGGGTTCGCCCCAGCACGATGTCCGGAACCTCGTGCCATGCCGCGCGATAGCTGCGCGCGGGGTCGGCATTGACGTAGTACGCTTCGGCCCCGCCGAGCAGGGCGGCGCCTTCGTAGATCTGGTAGAACGGATTCGGGACCAGGACGGTCGCGCCCGCTCGGCTCGGATCGAGGATGGTTTGGGCGAACGCGAAGAGCGCTTCGCGGCTGCCGAGGACGGGCAGGACGTGCGCGTCGGCGTTCAGCACGGCAAGACCATGGCGACGCCGCAGCCATGCAGCAATGGCCTCGCGTAGCGGTGTCGTGCCGGCGGTCATGGGATAATTCGCCAGTCCGGAAAGGCCCCGCTGCAGCGCCTCCTGCACCAGCGGGGGGGTGGCGTGGCGTGGCTCGCCGATCGACAGGTTGATGGGCGGATAGGCGGGGTCCGGGACGATACCGGCGAATGCCTGGCGCAGGCGCTCGAAAGGGTAGGCCTGCAGGCGGCCGAGGCGGGGATTCAAGCGAAAGGTGCGTCAGGACATGCGGGAAGGGCCCGATTATAGGCGACTGCGCCGGCGCAGGACCGCACGCCCTATCGACGCCGACGCCGACGCCGCGCCGCTGCGGGTGCCGCCGTCATGACCGCTACCGCGCGCGGCGGTGCGCTGCCACTGCGTTGGCGGATGCTGCGCGGCGCGATGACCCTGGCTGCCGGCGCGGTGCTCGCGCTGGTAGTCGCACATTGGGGCTGGCGCTGGTTGGGTCCCGGCCCGACGCCGACGCCCCAGGCGGTCGAGGCCGCCTCGCCGGCGGCGGTGATCACCGCGACGCCGCTGTTCGGGTCGCCATCTACCGCAGCCGCCACCGCGGCAGACGTGCCGGTCACGCGCCTCGCCGGCGACGCGCGGTTGATCGGCATCATCGCCGGTGGGGATGGCGCCGGGTACGCACTTTTCCGCTTCCCAGACCGCGGTCCGGTGCTGGTGGCTACCGGCAGCGAGATCGCGCCCGGCGTGATCTTGCGTGCCGTGAATGCCTCGGGTGCGCGCATTGCCGATCGCGGCCAGGCGCGGGAGATTCTGCTTCGCCCGATAGGGGTCACGCCGCCGGCTGCGCCGAGCGCAGCGCTGTCGCAAACGCCATCGAACCGCCCGCCGCCCGCCGCGGCGTCCGGCAATGCGAATAACCCGGCCTGCGTGCCTCCAGGCGGGGGCAGCACGGCGCCGTATCGCTTGAACGCCGAGTTGCTCACCGGCATCGCGGCCAAGCCCGAAAGCTGGAGCGATGCCTTCACGGCGGGCCAGGACGGACTCGCCATGCGCGAAGGCAATGCCTTCGGCACGATGCTGGGGATGCGCGCGGGCGACCGCGCCGCGCAGGCCAACGGCGTACCCTTGCGCGGCGCCGACGACGTCCTGGTGGCGATGATCCGGCCGCTCCTCGCCAACCAGGCGGTGCGGGTAACCGGCCTGCGCGACGGCCGGCCGATTGAGTGGATTTACGTCAATGCGGGAGCGTGTCCGCCGTGACGCGGTCGGCGCGCCGTCGTTTCATGGCGTAGCGACGGGCAGCCATGCGAGGAGATCGCGCGGCTGCTCGACATGTCCGTGGGCACGCCACGCACGGGGCTGGTCCTGAGGTTCGATGTAGCCGTAATGGGCCACGATGGTGTGCATACCCGCGGCGAGACCCGCGGCGATGTCACGTTCGGCATCGCCGACGTAAAGGCAGCGCCCCGGTGCGATGCCGAGGCGCTCGGCTGCCGCCAGGAGCGGCGCGGGATGGGGCTTTGCGTACGGCGTGGTGTCACCACAGACCACGACCTGGGGCTCGAACCGCCAGGGCAGGGCCGCGAGTAGCGGCAGCGTGAACCGCTCCGCCTTGTTGGTGACGATGCCCCACGGCAGGCGGCGCGCCTCGAGCGCATCGAGCACGTCCTCGATCTCGGCAAACACCACCGTGTCGATGCACAACGCGGCGGCATAGTGGGCGAGGAACGCATCGCGCAACGCCGGGTAGTCCGGGTGGTCGGGGGCGCGCTGGAAGCTCGCCCCAATGAGCCCCCGCGCCCCCGCCGACGCGTAAGCCCGGAGATCGTTCACCGGCAGCGTGGGGAGGCCACGGTCCTGGCGAACGCGGTTGACCGCGGCGACGAGGTCGGGGGCGGTGTCGAGCAGCGTGCCGTCGAGATCGAACAGCACGGCATCGATGTCGAGCGGATGCGCGACAGCGTCGCCGTTCGCGGTCGCATGGCGCTGTGCCGTCATGCGCGCCGCAACGCCAGGAAGTAATTCACCGACGTATCCGATCCCAGCCGGAAGGTGCGGGCGAGGGGGTTGTAGGTCACGCCGGCCATGGCATCCGGTACCAGCCCAGCCTCGCGTCCGAAGCGGGCGATCTCGGCCGGCCGCAGGAAACGCGCGTAGTCGTGGGTTCCGCGTGGCAGCAACCGGAGCACATACTCTGCGCCGAGGATCGCATAAAGGTACGCCTTCGCGTTGCGGTTGATGGTCGAGAACGCCGCCACGCCGCCCGGGCGCAGCAGCCGGCCGCACGCCGCCACGATCCCATTCGGATCGGGAACGTGCTCGAGCATCTCCATGCAGGTAATCACGTCGAACGCGGCGGGCATCTCCTCGGCAAGCGTCTCGGCCGAAACCAGGCGGTAGTCGACCGATACGCCGGATTCGAGCTTGTGCAGCTTGGCCACGCCCAGCGCCCGCTCGGCGAGATCGATGCCGAGTACCTGGGCACCCCGCTGCGCGAGGGCCTCGGCAAGGATGCCGCCACCGCAGCCGACGTCCAGCACGCGCTTGCCGGCGAGATCACCCACGACACCCTCGACCCATTCGAAGCGCAGGGGGTTGAGCGCATGCAGCGGCCCGAAGAGCTCGCTCGTGGGATCCCACCACTGATGGGCGACGGCCGAGAAGCGCGCGAGCTCGGCGGCATCGGCGTTGGCCGGCACCGCCACGGGAATAGGTGGCGGCGCTGCCATTGGATCGGGTGGTAGTTCGGAGATGGGAGTCATGCCCGTGCTTCGAAGCTCATTGCAATCGCTCCTGCCAGCTTCTCGTCCTGGCGACGATGTCAGCCTCGTCCACAGTGGCGAGGCGGCGATCGCGGACCACGCGCTCGCCATCGACCCAGACGTCAGTCACGGCCTCGCGTCCGACCGCGTGCACCAGGTGCGAGATGGGATCGTAGCAGGGCTCGGCTTCGACACCACCGAGATCCACCGCGATGATGTCGGCCTTCTTGCCGACCGCCAGGGACCCGATGTCATGCTCCAGGCACAACGCCCGCGCGCCCCCGAGCGTGGCGGCATACAGCGCTGCCGCGGCCGGGAACGCCGCCGGATCGCCCGTAGACACTTTGGCGAGCAGGCTGGCAAGTCGCATCTCCCCGAAAAGATCGAGGCGGTTGTTCGATGCTGCGCCGTCGGTGCCGAGGGCGATGTTCACCCCGCGCGCCTGGAGGGCGTGAATCGGCGCGATACCACTCGCGAGCTTCATGTTCGACGCCGGGCAATGCACCACGTTGCCGCCATGCACGGCGAGCAGGTCGATGTCGTCGGCGGACAGATGCACGGCGTGAACGGCGATGAATCCGGGTCCGGTCGCCCCGAGGCCATGCAGTCGCTGCAGCGGGGTTGCGCCGAACTGCGCCCGGCTGCGCTCAACCTCGCCGGCGGTTTCCGCGAGATGCGTCTGGATCGGCAAGTCGAGCTGGCGCGAATAGGTGATCACCCGTTCCCATGCTGGGTCGCCGACCGTGTAGGGCGCATGCGGTGCCAGCGAGAACGTCAGACGGGGATCGTGCTTCAGGGTGTCGCGCACCGCGAGTCCCTTTTGCAGATACGCATCGGCGTCGGACGCGTAGGGGGTCGGGAAATCCAGAACCGGCAGGCCGAGCATGGCGCGCAGGCCCGTCTCCTGGAAGGCGCGAGCGGTAGCGTCGGGGAAGAAATACATGTCGTTGCAGCAGGTGATGCCACCGCGCAACATCTCGGCGGCGGCGAGACGGGCGCCGTCGTAGACGAAATCCGGTGCCGCGAAACGGCCTTCACGCGGCCAGATGTGCTCCTCCAGCCAGGTCTGCAGGGGTACGTCGTCGGCAATTCCGCGGAATAGGCTCATAGCCCCATGGGTGTGGGCGTTCACGAGGCCCGGCATGAGCACGTGGCGGGGCAGGTCGACCCGCTGGCGAGGATGGAAGCGGGCATCGGCTTGCGCGTGCGGCACGATCGCCAGGATCCTTCCGGCGTCGACGATCACGGCGTGCGTAGCGAGCACGCCGGCGGGCTCGATGGGAACGACCCAGCGCGCATCGAGGCGCAGATCGACGGCCTGGGTGGGGGTAGACATGGCGACGGTGAGACCGCGGAGGGACGGATGGGCGGGGCGAAAAAAAACCCCGCGCCGTGTGACGCGGGGTCCGCTGCGTACTGCCTGAAGCGTTAGCGCCTCATCGTATCGCCCTTCACTTCGACCTCGACGCGACGGTTCGGCGCGAGGCAGGCGATCAGCTGCTTGAGGTTTTTCTGGTTGCAGTCCACGCCCGGCACCGGCTGGGTCTTGCCCATGCCCAGCGTCTCGATGCGGTCACGCGGCACGCCGCGCTCGACGAGGTAGTTGCGCACGGCATCGGCGCGGCGCTCCGACAGGCGCTGGTTGTAGGCCTGGGTGCCGATCCGATCGGTATGACCCGTTACCAGAACCAGCTCGATCTTTTGGAAGTCCTTGAGCTTGGAAATGATGTCGCTGTCGATCGCGGATTTACCATCGGGACGCAGCACGGCCTTGTCGAAGTCGAACAGCGCCTTCGAGGCAAGCGTGATGCGCTGGACCGTCGGCGCAGGCGCGGCAGCGGGTGCCGGGGCAGGCGTCGGCGCAGGCGCGGCAGCGGGCGGCGTCGGGGCCGGGGCGGGTGCAGGGGCGGGTGCAGGGGCGGGTGCAGGGGCGGGTGCAGGGGCGGGTGCAGCGGCAATTTTCACCAGATCGGGATCGCACTGGGCGATCGCCATGGCCGGCGTCCAGTACCCAGTACGCCAGCACAATCCACCAGCGAGACCCTTCGCGCCGTTGTACACGCCGCTCTTCACGACGTTGTTGTCGGCGTTGCCGGTTGCGGACAGGACATACCCGCTGTTCTTCGGGTCGGCGCCAGCGACGCCCTGGACATACCCCTTCGGGTCGACCCGCTGGGCCGCCGCACCACCCGCATACGCGGCCGCGAGTGCAGCGATGAGCACACCGGAAACTAGACGTCGAGACATTGATTCACCCCTTTTGGCTTTGGTTTTGAACAGTTCTTTAGAACCCTGGTGACCCTGCAGATAAAAGCGCGGCAGGTTGGGCGTGCTGGCTGCTTGTGGTTTTGCACCTTTGAGCGCCGTGCCGAATCCTTTGTTCCCAAAAAATATAGCACACGCCCCCGACGCAAGCAAAAGAAAGGCAGCCTGAAGAAGCAGGGGGGGCGGGAAGTGTCGCGGCGGTGCAACGTCGTGATAAAATATCGCTTTTTCAAGCATCTGGGGCCCGGTTGTGCCCGAGTGACCGCTAGTTCGACAGCCTGTCGCCCGGGTGGTGGCGGCGGGGAAAGCTGGTTCTAGCACTGTCCAGACCCACGATCCGGCCGTCGCCGGCCGATTCGACACGATTAGGGCTCGCCAGCCCTTTAGGAAAGACCGTTCATGGAGCAGTTTGCCAAAGAGACCCTTCCCGTAAGCCTCGAAGCGGAAATGCGCCATTCGTACCTCGATTACGCCATGAGCGTGATCGTTGGCCGGGCGTTGCCTGACGTGCGGGACGGCCTCAAGCCCGTGCACCGGCGGGTGCTCTTCGCGATGCACGAGGCCAATATCACCTCAGCGCGGCCGTACGTGAAGTGTGCGCGGGTGGTCGGCGAGGTCATGGGTAAGTACCACCCCCACGGGGACATGGCGATCTACGACACCCTGGTGCGCATGGCCCAGGAGTTCTCGCTGCGCTACCCGCTGATCGACGGCCAGGGCAACTTCGGCTCGGTCGACGGCGACAACGCGGCGGCGATGCGCTACACCGAGTGCCGGCTGCAGAAGATCGCCAACGAGCTCCTTGCCGACATCGAGAAGGAGACGGTCGACTTCGCCCCCAACTACGACGGCAAGGAGCAGGAGCCCACGGTGCTGCCATCGCGGCTGCCCAACCTGCTGGTCAACGGCTCGTCCGGGATTGCCGTCGGCATGGCGACCAACATCCCGCCGCACAACCTCACCGAGGTCATCAACGGTTGCCTCGCCGTCCTCGCGGCGCCGGACACGGGCCTCGAGGAGTTGATCGAAATGATTCCGGCGCCCGACTTTCCCACCGCCGGAATCATCTACGGCCTCGAGGGGGTGCGCGAGGGCTACCGCACCGGGCGCGGCCGGGTGGTCATTCGCGCCCGCACCCACATCGAAGAGCTCGACCGCGGCAATCGCCAGGCGATCATCGTCGACGAGATTCCCTATCAGGTGAACAAGGCGAACCTACTGATTCGCATCGGCGAGCTCGTGCGCGAGAAGCGCATCGAGGGCATCTCCGACCTGCGCGACGAGTCCGACAAGTCCGGCATGCGGGTGGTGATCGAGCTCAAGCGCGGCGAGGTGCCGGAGATCGTCCTGAATAACCTGTACAAACTCACCCAGCTGCAGGACAGCTTCGGGATGAACATGGTGGCACTGGTCGACAATCAGCCGCGGCTGCTCAACCTCAAGCAGTTCATCGAATATTTCCTGCAGCATCGCCGCGAGGTCATCGTCCGCCGCACGCGCTTCGAGCTGCGCAAGGCGCGGGAGCGCGGCCACATCCTGGAAGGCCTTGCCGTCGCGCTGTCGAACGTTGACGAGATCATCGCCCTCATCAAGGCCGCCGCGAATCCGGCCGAAGCCAAGGCGGGGCTCATGGCCACCCTGTGGCGCTCGCGGCTGGTGGAGGAAATGCTCGAGCGGGCCGTCGCCGACAGCGCGCGCCCCGAGGGGCTGCCGCTCAGCTTCGGCTGGCAGGACCACACCACCCAGTCCGCGCCCGGCTATCGCTTATCCGATGTGCAGGCGCAGGCGATCCTCGACTTACGCCTGCAACGCCTGACGGGGCTCGAGCAGGACAAGATCTTCAACGAGTACCGCGAGGTCATGGACCAGATCGTCGACCTGCTCGACATCCTGGCGCGGACGGCCCGGGTCACGACCATCATCGGCGACGAACTCAAGGGCATTCGCGACCAGTTCGGCGACAAGCGCCGCTCCGAGATCATCGCCCAAGGCGTCGACCTTTCCCTGGAGGACCTGATCGCGCCGGAAGACATGGTGGTGACGCTCTCGCACGGCGGCTACATGAAGGCGCAGCCCGTTGCCGAGTACCGGGCCCAGCGGCGCGGCGGCCGCGGCCGGCAGGCGACAGCCACGAAGGAGGACGATTTCATCGATCGTCTCTTCATCGCCAATACCCACGACTACATCCTGTGCTTCTCGAGCCGCGGCCAGGTGTACTGGCTCAAGGTGTACAACGTGCCGCAGGGCTCGCGTATCGCCCGGGGCAAGCCGATCATCAATCTCGTGCCTCTCGCGGAAGGCGAGAAGATCACGGCCATCCTGCCGGTGAAGGAATTCGTCGAGGACCGCTACGTATTCATGGCGACCTCCATGGGCACCGTGAAAAAGACTCCGCTCTCGGAGTTCTCGCGCCCGCGTGCCTCGGGCATCATCGCGGTGGACCTGGCCAACGGCGACCACCTCATCGGTGCGGCGCTGACCGAGGGCAAGCACGACGTGATGCTGTTCTCCTCCGGCGGCAAGGCGGTGCGATTTAATGAGGACGACGTGCGTCCCATGGGCCGCGGAGCGCACGGCGTGCGCGGGATGATGCTGGAGAATGGCCAGCACGTCATCGCGATGCTGGTGGCCGAGGACGAGGCGCAGTCGGTGTTGACCGCGACGGAGAATGGTTACGGCAAGCGCACGCCGATCGTCGAGTACACCCGCCACGGTCGCGGCACGAAAGGGATGATCGCCATCCAGCAATCCGGACGGAACGGCCAGGTGGTGGCCGCAACACTGGTGCGGCCAACTGACGAGGTGGTGCTGATCTCCAATCGCGGCGTGCTGATCCGCACCCCGGTGGCGTCGATCCGGGAGATGGGCCGCGCCACCCAGGGCGTCACTCTCATCAATCTCGGCGAGGACGAGACCCTCGCCGGCCTCGAGCGCGTGATCGAGCCCGAGACCGAAGCCGAGGTCGCGGAGGTGGCAGGGCCGGCAATCGACAGCGGCACCGAGCCGGCCGGCGGTGTCGACGAGCCCCCCGGTCCTTCCCGCGACGTGGAAGCCGGGGATGAACCCGGCCCCGGCGAGGCATCCTGAAGGAGGCGACGACGGTGGGTCGCGTATTCAACTTCAGTGCCGGGCCCGCGGCGTTGCCCGAGCCGGTCCTGGTGCGCGCCCGGGACGAACTCCTCGACTGGCACGGCAGCGGCATGTCGGTCATGGAGATGAGTCATCGTGGCAAGGAGTTCGTCGGCATCGCCGCACGAGCCGAAGCGGGATTGCGGCGCATCCTCGGCGTGCCGGACGACTACAGCGTGCTGTTCCTGCAGGGCGGCGCACTGGCGCAGAATGCCTTCGTACCCTTGAATCTGCTCGGCGCACACCACACGGCGGATTACGTCGAGACCGGCTCGTGGTCGGAGAAGTCCATCGAGGAGGCGCGCAAGTACTGTACGGTGCACATCGCCGCGTCGTCGCGCGACCAGGGCTTCACCTGCGTCCCTGCCCAAAGCGAATGGCAGCTCTCGGCCGACCCGGCCTACGTGCACATCTGTACGAACGAAACGATCGGCGGGGTCGAGTACCACTGGACGCCGGACACCGGCGCGGTGCCGCTCGTCGCCGACATGTCCTCGCACATCCTGTCACGACCGGTCGACGTGCGGCGCTTCGGGCTGATCTACGCCGGTGCGCAAAAGAACATCGGCCCTGCCGGGCTGACCGTGGTGATCGTGCGGAAGAATTTGCTCGATCGCGCCCGCCCCGACACCCCGGCGGTGTTCGCCTATGGCGTGCAGGCCAGGGCGGAGTCGATGTTCAACACGCCGCCCACCTACGCGGTCTACCTCGCCGGTCTGGTGTTCGACTGGCTCGAGGAACAGGGCGGGCTCACCGCGATGGAGGCGATCAACATCCGCAAAGCCACGCTGCTCTACGACGAGATCGACCAGGGCGGCTTCTATCGCAACACCGTACGCAAGCAGGATCGCTCGCGCATGAACGTGACGTTCGCGCTGCCCGACGCCGCGCTCGACGCCGAGTTCCTGGCGGGGGCGACGGCGCGGGGCCTGGAGCAACTCAAGGGCCATCGCTCGGTGGGCGGCATGCGCGCCTCGATCTACAACGCCATGCCGCTGGCCGGCGTGGAAGCGCTGGCGGTGTGGATGCGCGAGTTCGCGGCGAGCCATGGCTGATGTCCGCCGCGTAGTCCCTGCCACATCCGGGTCTTGCTACGCATGGCGTCGCTTCTGCGCATGAGTACCGGGTCGCCATCCGATGCCACGCCCGGTGACCCAGGCGATGCACTGGCGCAGCACCGTCTGTCGATCGACGCCCTCGATCGCGAGATCCTCGCGCGGCTCAACGCCCGCGCCGAGCACGCCCGCGCCATCGGCGTGTTCAAGGGCGGTGCGCTCGCCTACCGGCCCGAGCGCGAGGCCCAGGTCATCTCCCGGCTGCTGCAGGAGAACCGCGGACCGCTCGGACCCGAAGCGATCGCCATCGTGTTCCGGCAGATCATGTCGGCATGCCTTGCGCTGGAGCAGCCATTGCGCATTGCCTACCTTGGCCCTCCCGGGACCTACTCACACGACGCCGTCGGCAAGCATTTCGGTGCCCTGGTGAGCGCCGAGCCGTGCGCGACCATCGACGAGGTCTTCCGTGCGGCTGAGACCGGACAATCCGACTATGCGGTGGTTCCCGTGGAGAATTCCACCGAAGGCGTGGTAGGACGCACCCTCGACCTCATGTGCCAAACGCCGCTTTCGATCTGCGGCGAGATCCGCCTGCGGGTGCGGCAGAACCTGCTCAGCGATGCCCGTTCCCTGGCGGATGTCTCCCGTGTCTATTCCCACGCCCAGTCACTCGCGCAGTGCGTGCATTGGCTGACCACACACTTGCCGACGGCGCCGCGGATCGCCGTCGCGAGCAACGCCGAAGCGGCCCGGCTCGCGGCTGCAGAGCCGGGCGCGGCGGCGATCGCGGGGGAGAATGCCGCGGCCATCTACGGACTTTCGGTGCTCGCCCGTGAGGTCGAGGACGAGCCCAACAACACCACGCGCTTCTGGGTGCTGGGCCGTCAGAACGTGCCGCGCTCCGGCCGCGACGAGACCTCGCTGGTGATGTCCGCGCCGAACCGACCGGGGGCAGTGCATGCACTGCTGGAGCCGCTCGCCACGCACGGCGTCTCGATGTCGCGCCTGGAATCCCGTCCGGCGCGCACCGGCCTCTGGGAGTACCTGTTCTTCGTCGATCTCGAGGGACACGCCACCGATCCACCCATCGCCGAGGCGCTTGCGGAGTTGCGCGAAAAGGCGCCTTTCCTGAAGCTCCTTGGTTCCTATCCTGCCGCGGTGTACTAGCGGCCCGGCCCCTCGAGGCGGCCTCGGCCTCGTACCGGAACACTCCTCTCGACTCCGCCATGAATGCAGCCCCTGCAGCGGCCCCCGACGCCACCCTGGACACACCCGCCGCGCTTGCGCCCGATCACGTGCGCAACCTTGCTCGCTACGTGCCGGGCAAGCCCATCGAGGAACTCGCGCGCGAACTAGACCTCGACGAGGCCAGCATCGTCAAGCTCGCATCGAACGAGAACCCGCGCGGTCCCAGCGCGGCGGTGCGCGCCGCCATTGGTCGGATGACCGACGAGCTCTGTCGCTATCCCGACGGTAACGGCTTCGACCTCAAGCAGGCGCTCGCCACGCGCTACGGCGTGTCGCCTGGGCAGATCGTGCTGGGTAACGGCTCCAACGACGTGCTCGAGCTCGTCGCCCAGGCATTCCTGCTGCCTGGCATGCACACCGTGTACGCCCGGCATGCCTTCATCGTCTACCCGTTGGCAACCCAGGCCCGCGGGGCGATCGGAATCGAGGTACCCCCGACGTCCGACCTGGGCCACGACCTGCCGGCCATGCGCGCCGCGATAACCGCCGATACGCGCATCGTGTTCGTGGCCAACCCCAACAATCCGACGGGCACCTGGCTGCCCCCGGACGCACTCACGGCGTTCCTGGAGTCCGTGCCGGCGCAGGTGTTGGTGGTCCTCGACGAGGCTTACAACGAATACCTCGAGCCGGAGCAGCACGCGCCATCGATCGCGTGGCTGGCGCGGCACCCGAACCTCATCGTCTCGAGGACGTTCTCCAAGGCCTATGGCCTGGCGGCGTTGCGCGTGGGCTACGGCATCATGCATCCGGACGTCGCCGACATCCTCAATCGCGTGCGCCAGCCGTTCAACGTCAACGCGCTTGCGCAGGCGGCCGCCGTCGCGGCGCTGGCCGACGCCACCTACGTCGCCGAGAGCCGCGCCCTCAATCGCGCAGGTATGCAGGCGCTGGAGGAGGGCTTCGCCGCGCTCGGCCTGTCGTGGACACCGTCGCACACCAATTTCGTGCTGGTGCGGGTCGGCGATGCCGCGCGCGTCTATCAGGGCCTGTTGCGCCAGGGAGTCATCGTTCGGCCGGTCGGTAACTATGGCTTGCCCGAGCATCTGCGGGTCACCATCGGTCTGCCCCACGAGAACGCCCGCTTCCTGGCGGCGCTCGACCGGGCGCTGCGTGCCTGAGGTGTCGCTACGATGACCGGGCCGCAACCGGTGGCGCTCGGAAAACTGGTGGTGATCGGTGTCGGCCTTATCGGCGGCTCGCTCGCCCTGGCGCTGCGCGCGGCCGGGGCGGTGCGCGAAGTGGTGGGCGTAGGCCGTACCCGGGCCAACCTCGAGCAGGCCGCGGCGCGCGGCATCGTCGATAGGCACTGGTTGCTCGACGAGCCATGGCACGGCGAACTGGGCGATGCCGACGTGGTGATGTATGCGACGCCGGTCGGCGAACTGCCTGCGTTGTTCGCGGCCAGCGCCCCTCACGCCGGTGCGCGGACGGTGCTCACGGACGCCGGCAGCACCAAGCAGGACGTCATCGCGGCCGCGGGCGCAGCACTCGGCGCTGCGTTCCCACGCTTCGTGCCCGCCCATCCCATCGCCGGCACCGAGCACACCGGGGCGACCGCGGCCTTCGCGACATTGTTTGCGGATCGGAACGTGGTGCTGACACCCCTCGCGTCGACCGATTCCCGTGCGTTGCAGCAGGTCGAATCGCTGTGGACCATCGCCGGTGCGCGGGTTCGTCGTCTCGACCCGGCCCTGCACGACCGCATCTTCGCGGCAGTCAGTCACCTGCCGCATGTGCTCGCCTTCGCGCTGGTAGAAGAGCTTGCCGGGCGCCCCGACGCCGAGAGTTTCTTTGCCTTTGCGGCGAGCGGCTTCCGCGACTTCACCCGCATCGCCGCCGGCTCGCCGGAGATGTGGCGCGATATCGCGCTTGCGAACCGCGAGGCGCTGCTTGCCGAGATCGCCACCTACCGCGCGCAACTTGACGCCATCGGCGCGATGATCGATGCGCGCGACGCAGCCGCCCTGCATGCGGTCTTCACCCGCGCGAGCGACGCGCGGCGCGGCTGGGGCGTCGCGCGCGGCGCCGTCGTGCCGGCGGACGGGCCGCGCGAAGCATGAGCCGCGCCCGCTCGATCCGCGCTGCCCGCCGCGTCGCCGTAATGCAGGACACAGGGTGGGGCGCTGTGCCGGGCATGCGGCATTACAACCTTGCCGCGCGCGTACCGGCGTGAGGACGATTTTCCCCCCCGTGCTGACCTTGCTGCCGCGTACCCGTGCCGCGGGCGTCGTGGCGCTGCCGGGGTCGAAGAGCATCTCCAACCGCACGCTGCTTCTGGCCGCGCTGGCTGCAGGCGACACGCGCCTCTACGGGCTGCTCGACGCCGACGATGTCACGCGGATGCGCGAGGCGCTGACGACGCTCGGCGTCAGCCTCGAGCCGAGCCCCGAGAGCGACGCGGGGGTTTCGTGCCTGGTACACGGCACGGCGGGTGCGCTGCCGGTCACAGAGGCCGAGCTGTTCCTCGGCAACGCGGGCACCGCCGTGCGGCCGCTCACGGCAGCCCTGGCGCTGCTCGGGGGTCGCTACGTGCTGAAGGGCGTGCCGCGGATGCACGAGCGGCCGATCGGCGACCTGGTCGATGCCTTGCGGGTGGCTGGCGCGGACATCCGTTACCTCGGCAATCCGGGCTTCCCGCCGCTCGCGATCGGACCGGCCTCGACCGACACGGTGCCACGCGTCATCCCTATCCGCGCCGACGTGTCGAGCCAGTTCCTGTCGGCGTTACTGATGGCCTTGCCCCTGGTGACCGGCCGATCCTCCCGGGAGGCCGTCGTCGAGGTGGTCGGCGAGCTCATCTCCCGGCCCTACGTCGCCATCACGACCAACCTCATGCGGCGCTTCGGCGTGCCGGTGGACGTTGAGGCCGATCGCTTCACGCTACCCGCGGGCGCAAGGTATTCGAGTCCCGGCGAACTCCACGTCGAAGGCGACGCGTCGGGAGCATCGTATTTCCTGGCCGCGGGGGTGATCGGTGGCGGCCCGGTGCGGGTGACCGGCGTCGATACCCGTTCGATCCAGGGTGACGTGGCCTTCGCCGACGTGCTGCGGACAATGGGTGCCACGATCTGCGACGGCGAAGGGTGGCTGGAGGCAAGCGCCGGCGCGGCCCTGGTGGGACGCGAGATCGACTGCGCGGCGATTCCCGATGCAGCCATGACCCTCGCGATGGTCGCGCTCTTCGCCCAGGGTCCCACCACGCTCACCAACATCGGTAGCTGGCGGGTCAAGGAAACCGACCGTATCAGTGCCATGGCAGCCGAGCTCGGCAAGCTGGGAGCAGGCGTCGCTACCGGCGCGGACTGGTTGCGGGTGACGCCGCCCGCGCGGCTCGCGTCGGCCACAATCGATACCTACGACGACCATCGCATGGCGATGTGCTTTGCCCTGGCAACGCTCGGCAACGTCGAGGTGACGATCAACGATCCCGCCTGCGTGCGCAAGACCTATCCGGGTTTTTTCGATGCCCTCCGTGCCGTGGTCAGGTAACGGTCACCTGCAGACTGCTGAAATGCGGGAATCACCACCAGTCATCGCCATCGACGGCCCTGCCGCTTCCGGCAAGGGTACCGTGGCCGCGCGCGTGGCCGCGGCGTTGGGCTTCCATCTCCTCGACAGCGGCGCACTCTACCGCCTCGTCGCCCTGAAGGCGCTCGAAACCGCCACCCCGGTCGACGACGAGGCTCGGGTCGCCGCCCTCGCCAGCGCCCTCGACGTGCGCTTCGACGCCACCGGTATCTTTCTCGAGGGCCACGAAGCGACGGACGCGATCCGGGCCGAGCCGGTGAGCAAAGCTGCGTCTGCGGTGGCGGTCCATCCCGAGGTCCGCCGGGCGCTTTTCGACCTGCAGCGGGCGTTCTGCGTAGCCCCGGGCCTGGTGGCCGACGGACGGGACATGGGCACCGTGGTGTTCCCGGAGGCGGTGCTCAAGGTATTTGTTACCGCGAGCCCCGAGGAACGCGCCAAGCGCCGGTATAAGCAGTTGATCGAAAAAGGAAACCCGGTTACACTTGAGGGTCTTTTGCGCGACATCCTGGAACGGGACACGCGCGACGCGGGGAGGGCGGCGGCACCGCTCAAGCCCGCGGCCGATGCCGTGATCCTCGACACCACTGGGATCGGCGTTGGCAACGCGGTCGATTTCGTCCTGGCGAAGTTTCGCACCCGCGCAAGCGGGAACGCCACGTAGCACGTGACACCCGATGCCGCCCGCGCGGCGTCGGCGCGCAGTAGCAGGGTACTACCGGCAGCACAGCAGGGCCGCTCCGCCGCGCGCTAGCCCGCGACGGTCGAGAGCGGAGTTGACAACCCAACCCGGCCCGCGAGAAACAGGGTTCTCGTTTTTGCCGGCATCACGAGAAGGGCCCAACCCGTATGGCTACCGCCGTCCAGAGTAATCCGCAGGACAAGACCGCGGGCAATCCGCCCGCCGGCATGGAAGATTTCGCGAAGCTTTTCGAGGAGTCCCTCACGCGTCAGGAGATGCGCCAGGGCGAGCTCATCACGGCCGAGGTCGTGCGCGTCGACTACAACGTGGTTGTCGTCAACGCCGGGCTCAAGTCGGAAAGCTTCATCCCGATCGAGGAATTCAAGAACGATCGCGGCGAAGTGGAAGTCGCCGCAGGCGACTTCGTGGTCGTGGCGATCGAGAGCCTCGAGGACGGCTACGGCGAGACCCGCCTGTCACGCGACAAGGCCAAACGCCTGAAGGCGTGGCACGACCTCGAAGCCGCGATGTCCGAAGGTAACGTGGTCTCCGGTATGGTCACCGGCAAGGTGAAGGGCGGCCTCACGGTCATGGTCAACGGCATCCGCGCGTTCCTGCCCGGCTCGCTCGTCGACATCCGACCGGTCAAGGACACGAGCCCGTTCGAGGGCAAGAACCTCGAGTTCAAGGTTATCAAGCTCGACCGCAAGCGCAACAACGTGGTGGTGTCGCGGCGGGCGGTGCTCGAAGCCTCGCTCGGCGAGGAGCGCGAGAAGCTCCTGTCGACACTACAGGAAGGCGCTACCGTCAAGGGCATCGTCAAGAACATCACCGACTACGGCGCGTTCGTTGACCTGGGCGGCATCGACGGCCTGCTGCACATCACCGACCTCGCCTGGCGTCGTGTGAAGCACCCGTCCGAAGTTTTGTCGGTCGGCGACGAGGTGACGGCCAAGATCCTGAAGTTCGACCAGGAGAAGAACCGCGTCTCGCTCGGCATGAAGCAACTTGGCGAGGATCCATGGGTCGGCCTCGGCCGGCGCTACCCGCAGGGCACGCGCCTGTTCGGCAAGGTCACCAACATCACCGACTACGGCGCGTTCGTCGAGATCGAGTCGGGGATCGAGGGCCTCGTACACGTCTCGGAGATGGACTGGACCAACAAGAACATCCATCCGACCAAGGTCGTGCAGCTCGGCGACGAGGTCGAGGTGATGATCCTCGAGATCGACGAGGATCGCCGCCGCATCTCGCTCGGCATGAAGCAGTGCATGTCGAACCCCTGGGACGACTTCGCCGCCAATCAGAAGAAGGGCGACAAGGTCACGGGTACGATCAAATCGATCACCGACTTCGGTGTGTTCGTGGGTCTGCCCGGCGGCATCGACGGCCTGGTGCATTTGTCCGACATCTCCTGGAGTGCGACCGGCGAAGCTGCGGTACGCGATTACAAGAAGGGCCAGGAGGTCGAGGCCGTGGTGCTGGCGATCGACGTCGAGCGCGAGCGCATCTCGCTTGGCATCAAGCAGCTGGATGGTGATCCGTTCAATAACTTCATCGCCGTGCACGACAAGGGCAGCGTGGTGTCCGGCACCGTGAAGTCGCTCGACGGCAAGGGTGCGGTGATCACGCTCGACGGCGAGGTCGAAGGCTACCTGCGCGCGTCGGAAGTCGCGCGCGATCGGGTGGAGGACATCCGCACGCACCTCAAGGAAGGCGACCGCGTCGATGCCATGATCATCAACGTCGATCGAAAGAACCGGTCGATCAACCTGTCGATCAAGGCGAAGGACAACGCCGACGAGTCCGAGGCCCTGCAGTCGGCCAAGCCGGATACGGCAGGCACGACCACCGGCACGACCAACCTCGGCGCGCTGCTGCGTGCCAAGATGGACAACAAAACCAACGAGTGAAGCGGACGCCGTGATGACGACATCGGAGCTGATCGACCGACTGGCCGCCCAGTTCCCGCAACTCGTCGCCAAGGATGCCGAGCTCGCGGTCAAGATGATCCTCGACGCCATGGCCGAAAGCCTGGCGAAGGGCGAGCGCATCGAGATCCGCGGGTTCGGCAGCTTCGGCCTCAACTACCGCCCGCCCCGGACGGGACGCAATCCCAAGTCGGGCGAGAAGGTGCAAGTGCCGCAGAAGCATGTGCCGCACTTCAAGGCGGGCAAGGAATTGCGGGAGCGAGTCGATTTCAAGAAGACGGCATAACAGCCGTCCGTGTTCCGGGCAGGCGGCGGGGAAGCGATGCGCGAGCGCCCGAGAAGAGTAAGGCAATGATCGAATCGAGGGCGGTGTGTACGGCGCCGAGGGCAACCTCGCGGCGCTGACACCGCCCTTTTTTTTCAGGAGCTGCGATGCATGTCATCCGCTGGATCGTTGGATTCGTGCTGTTCCTCGCGCTCCTGTTCCTGGCGCTGCAAAATTCCGAACCGGCGACCCTCAAGTTCTACAATTGGTGGAGCTGGCAGGGACCGCTCATTTTCATCGTGCTCGTCGCTTTCGCCCTGGGCGTGGCGGCGGGGTTGCTCACCAGCGCCGTACGCACCGCGCGCCTGAAACGCCAGCTCTCGCGGCTGCGCCGCGACCAGTCGCGCTTCATGCCGGCGTCCGCGCCCACCGACGGCCTGCGCGGCGCGGCCCCCGCGACCGTAGTGCCGCCGGATACCTATGCGGCGCCGCCGCGCCTGCCACGCGCACGCTCGTGAACGGAACGCTTGGGTGCGCCAGCTGGACCCGCAGGCCCACGGCCCGCCACGCGTGACGTCTCTCCTGCCTGCTCAACCCTGAGCGCCGCGATGGACTTCGAGCTCTGGTGGCTGTTGCCGATACCGGCCCTGTTCTTCGCAATGGGATGGATCGCGGCGCGCATCGACATCAAGCATCTCCTGCGAGAATCGCGGGCGTTGCCGCTGTCCTATTTTCGCGGCCTCAACTTCCTGCTAAACGAGCAGCCCGACAAGGCGATCGAGTCGTTTATCGAGGTGGTCAAGGTCGATCCCCAGACCATCGACCTGCATTTCGCGTTGGGCAGCCTGTTCCGACGCCAGGGCGAGATCGACCGGGCGATCCGCATGCACCAGAACCTGCTCGACCGGCCGGACCTTGCCGCCGACAAGCGCCAGGCGGTGCTCTACGAACTCGCCCAGGACTTCCATCGGGCCGGACTCCTCGATCGCGCCGAGGAGCTTTTTACCAAGCTCGACGGCACGCCCTTCGAGCATGCGTCGCAGGGATTCCTGCTGGCCATCTACGAGCAGGAGAAGGATTGGCCGAAGGCGATCGCAGTCACGCGGCGCATGGAGGCGCTCGCCAAGCAGCCGTACTTCAAGGAAATCGCCCAGTACCACTGCGAGCTGGCCCAGGCGGCGCTCGTCAAGTCCGACTTCGCCAGCGCGCGCCGCGAGATCGAGCTGGCACTCGGCGAGTACCGCGCGTGCAGCCGCGCCACCATGCTGCTCGGCGACCTCGAAGTCCAGCAGGGCGATGTCCCGGCCGCCATCGAGGCATGGCAGCGGATCGAATCGCAGAACCCCGCCTTCCTGTCGCTGGTGGCCGACCGACTGGCGGACGGGTACCGGCGGACGGCGAACGCGGCGGGAGCCCTGCGCGTGATCCGTTCCTATCAGGCGCAGTATCCGTCGCTCGACCTTCTCAACACCGCGTTCACCCTGACCCTGGCCGAGGAAGGTCCACAGGCGGCGGGCGAGCTCATCAAGCTGGAGCTGGTTCGCAATCCGACCCTGCTCGGCCTCGACCGTCTGCTCGAGGCCCAGCTTGCTTCAGCGCCACCCGAACGCCGCCACGACCTGGAACTCGTGAAACAGCTGGTCGGCCAGCACATCAAGCGCCTCGGCATGTACAAATGCGATCATTGCGGCTTCCGCGCACGCCAGTACTACTGGCGCTGCCCGGGCTGCAGCAAGTGGGAAACATATTCACCGCGCCGCACCGAGAGTCCCGATGGCTATGTCTGAACTCGTTGTACCCGATAGCGATCCCAAGGTCATCGTCGCGCTCGATTTCGCGAGCCCGATGGCAGCACTCGGCCTCGCCGACCGGCTCGATCCTCGTGCCTGCGCCGTCAAGGTCGGCAAGGAGCTCTTCGTCGCCGGCGGCCCCGAGCCTGTGCGCTGGCTCGTGGCTCGCGGCTTCCGGGTGTTCCTCGATCTCAAGTTCCACGACATTCCCAACACCGTCGCGCAAGCGTGCGCGGCTGCGACCCGGCTCGGCGTGTGGATGCTCAACGTGCACGCCTCCGGCGGTCGGGCGATGCTCGAGGCCGCGCGCGATGCCGTGGCGCGCACCGTCGGTGAAATAGGGGCGCCCGCGCCCCTGCTCATTGCCGTGACCGTGCTAACGAGTCTCGGCGACGACGATCTCGCCTCCCTGCGCATGCCCGCCGACGCCCAGGGCCAAGCGTTGCACCTCGCCGCGCTCGCGGCGTCCGCGCGGCTTGACGGGGTGGTCTGCTCCGCCATGGAAGCGCCTCGGTTGCGCGCTGCACTGCCGTCTGACTTCCGCTTGGTGACGCCCGGCATCCGGCCCGCCGACAGCGGCAAGGACGACCAGATGCGGATCATCACCCCGGAGCAGGCGATCGCCAACGGCGCCGACTATTTGGTCGTGGGCCGGCCGATCACCCGCGCGGCCGATCCGCTCGCGGCGCTTGCCGCCATCAACGCCGCCATCGGCCGCGCGCCCCGCGCCGGTCGCGCACCCTCCAATCCATCCAAGGGAACCGCCGCTTGAAGATCACCATGATCGGCACCGGCTACGTAGGGCTCGTCACCGGTACCTGCCTCGCCGAAGTCGGCAACGACGTGCTGTGCCTCGACCTCGACCGACGCAAGATCGACCTGCTGAATGCCGGTGGTGTGCCGATCCACGAGCCGGGCCTCGAGGCCATGATCCGGCGCAATGTGGAGGCTGAACGCCTGCAATTCACGACCGACGTCGATGCCGCCGTCGCCTACGGCACGGTGCAGTTCATTGCAGTGGGCACCCCACCCGACGAAGACGGCGCGGCCGACATGCAGTACGTGCTCGCCGCGGCGCGCAACATTGGCGAGCGCATGGACGGCTTTCGGATCATCGTCGACAAGAGCACGGTGCCGGTGGGGACCGCAGACCGGGTCCGCGCCACGGTAAGCGAGGTGCTAGAGGGGCGGGGTGTGCAGCACGAGTTCGCGGTGGTCTCGAATCCTGAGTTCCTGAAGGAAGGCGCGGCGGTCGAGGATTTCATGAAGCCCGACCGTGTGGTGATCGGAGCCGACGACGAGCGGGCGATCGCCACCATGCGCGCCGTATACGCGCCTTTCCAGCGCAACCGCGAGCGCCTGCTGGTCATGGATGTGCGCTCGGCGGAGCTCACCAAGTACGCCGCCAATGCGATGCTGGCGACCCGCATCTCGTTCATGAACGAGCTCGCGAACCTTGCCGATGACCTAGGCGCCGACATCGAGCACGTGCGCCACGGCATCGGCTCGGACCCACGCATCGGTTACCACTTTCTTTACCCTGGGGTCGGCTATGGCGGCTCGTGCTTTCCCAAGGACGTGAAGGCGCTGCAGCACACCGCGCGCCAGCACCACCGGCCGTTGGCGATCCTCGATGCGGTCGAGCGGGCCAACGAAGCCCAGAAGTTGCGGCTTCCCGAGAAGATCGTGGCGCGGATGGGGGCAGACCTCAAAGGACGCACCTTCGCGCTGTGGGGCCTGGCGTTCAAGCCTAATACCGACGACATGCGCGAGGCGCCTGCACTTGCCATCGTCGCCGCGCTGACCGGCCGCGGCGCCCGGATCGTCGCCTACGATCCGGTGGCGATGCCGGAAGCGCAACGCGTGCTGGCTGGACACACGGAAATCGAGTATGCCCGGACGCCGATGGACGCGCTCGCCGGCGCCGACGCGCTAGTGGTGGTGACCGAGTGGAAGGAATTCCGCAGTCCGGATTTCCATGCCATCCGCGAGGCCTTGACCCAGCCGCTGGTGTTCGACGGCCGCAACCTCTACGACCCGGCGCTGGTGCGCGCCGCCGGCCTCGAGTACTACGCCATTGGCCGGCGCTGATCACGCCCGACACCGGAGCCCCGCGCCGCCATGAGCACCGCCGCGAAATTCTCCGCCTGGCGCGAGCGCGTCGCCGGGACTCGCGTGCTGGTCGCCGGTGACGTGATGCTCGACCGCTACTGGTTTGGCGACGTGGAGCGCATCTCCCCCGAAGCGCCGGTGCCGGTGGTCAAGATCGCCCGATCCGAGGAGCGGCCGGGTGGCGCAGCCAACGTCGCGCGCAATGCCACTACCCTCGGCGCCCAGGCCACCCTGCTATCGGTGGTGGGCACCGACGAGGCCGGTGCCACGTTGCAGGCCCTGCTGCGCGAGGAACGGGTGCGCACGTCATTCCATCAGGACGCGACCATCGCCACGACCGTCAAGCTGCGGGTGATCGGCCGGCAACAGCAACTCCTGCGTATCGATTTCGAGACGGCGCCGTCGCACGAGATCCTGGCCTCCAAGCTCGCCGAGTTCGAGCGGCTCCTCGCCGACTGTGACGTGGTGATCCTGTCGGATTACGGCAAGGGAGGGCTCACCCACATCTCGACCATGATCGAGCGCGGCCGCGCCGCGGGCAAGCCCGTACTGGTCGATCCCAAGGGCGACGACTGGGGACGCTACCGCGGCGCCACCCTGATGACGCCCAACCGCGCCGAATTCCGCGAAGTGGCGGGACGCTGGCGCGACGAAGCCGACATGGCGGTGCGGGCCGAGGCGGTGCGCGCCGACCTGGGCCTCGACGCGCTGCTGGTCACCCGGTCGGAGGAGGGCATGTCCTTGTTCACGGCGGGGGCGGCCGAAACCTTTCCGGCGTGGGCCCGCGAGGTGTTCGACGTGTCCGGCGCCGGCGATACCGTCATCGCCACCCTGGGTACGCTGATTGGCGCCGGGGCCGCGCTGGCGATCGCCGTCGACATCGCCAACCAAGCCGCCGGCATCGTGGTCGGCAAGCTGGGCGCCTCGGTGGTCCTGCCGGAGGAACTCGACTAGGCTCTCGTCGCCGCCAGCCGGCAGGCCAGACACCTCGCCTCTCCGACCGGCCTTGGGCATGCCGGTCGGCAACGATTCGAACCTCGATGGCCAAAGCCAAATCCATCTACAGCTGCACCGAGTGCGGTGGCCAGAGCCCTAAGTGGCAAGGCCAGTGTCCGCACTGCAACGCCTGGAACACCCTGGTCGAGACGGTCGCCGCCCCGGCGCCGTCGCGCTTCCAGTCGGTGGCCGGGCAGAAGAGCGTGGTGCGGACACTGGGCTCGGTGGACGCGCGCGATGCCCCGCGCTTTCCCACCGGTATCGAGGAATTCGATCGCGTGCTGGGCGGCGGACTGGTCCCCGGCGGTGTGATCCTGCTCGGCGGCGATCCGGGCATCGGCAAGTCGACCCTGCTCCTGCAGGCGAGCGCGGCCATCGGTGCAACCAAGAAAACGCTGTATGTCACGGGCGAGGAATCGGTCGAGCAGGTTGCATTGCGTGCCCAGCGCCTCGCGCTGATCAATGCCCCGGTGGCATTGCTCGCCGAGGTGCAACTCGAGAGCATCGTCGCGACCATCGCCGCCGAAGCGCCCGAGATCGTCGTCATCGATTCGATCCAGACCATGTACACCGAGGCGCTGACGTCGGCGCCGGGCAGCGTCGCCCAGGTGCGCGAATGCGCGGCGCGGCTGACGCGGCTTGCCAAGCAGCAGGGCGTGGTGGTGATCCTCGTCGGGCACGTGACCAAGGAAGGCGCGATCGCCGGTCCCCGGGTGCTCGAGCACATTGTCGACACCGTGCTGTACTTCGAAGGCGACACCCATTCCAGCTTCCGCCTGGTGCGGGCGATCAAGAACCGCTTCGGCGCGGCCAACGAGCTGGGCGTGTTCGCGATGACGGAGAAGGGCCTCAAGGGGGTTACCAATCCGTCGGCTATGTTCCTCTCCCAGCACGCGGAAGCCGTTCCGGGTTCGGCCATCGTTGCCACCATGGAAGGCTCGCGCCCGTTGCTGGTCGAGATCCAGGCCCTGGTCGACCCGGTGCAGGGCGGCATGGCGCGCCGTCTGTCGGTCGGCCTCGACCCGCAGCGCCTTGCCCTGCTGCTGGCCGTGCTCCACCGCCACGGCGGCGTGGAAACCGCTGGCTACGACGTGTTCGTCAATGCGGTCGGCGGCGTCCGGATTAACGAACCCGCCGCCGACCTGCCCATCCTCCTCGCCGTGCACTCCTCGCTGCGTGGCCGACCGCTGCCGGCGAAGACCATCGTGTTTGGGGAAGTCGGTCTTGCTGGGGAGGTCCGGCCAATCCAGCGCGGCCAGGAACGGCTGCGCGAAGCCGCCAAGCTTGGCTTTCGACAAGCCCTAATCCCAACTCTCAATAAACCCCGTCAAGCCATTGACGACATGAAGATCATGACGGTCGATCGTGTCTCCGATGCGGTGGCGCTGCTACGAGAGTAAGGGCGGAGAGGCCGAGGGCGAGACTCGCACGGCGAGTGCCGGAGTTCCAGTAGTTAACGCCGTTTCATAATGTAGTTTTTACTTTTAAATCATATGTATACTCAAATATTACAGAATACTTATGTACGACGACCGTCTCAGGACGAATGGTGCTTCCGTCACGGGTTTGGCCTACACATGAATCTGCACTTATCCCTCTTCGGCCAGCCGGCATAGGCGCGAACGGGCAACCCTGCCTCCATCGCACCGGGCGCCCGGGGCGCAAGGACTTCAGGAGGCCCGGCCGAAGATCAGCAGCGGCCTTCACGGCTCCGAAACGCCAGGGCTCGCCTCCGCGCGAAGCACGGCGGCGCGCTTTACGAGCCCCAGATCTTCCACGGCTTCGCGAGGGGGGGCGTGACCGATCGTCCCGCTTCTGGAGTGCTGGCGGCAGTGGAGTGCACGGGCAGTGGGCTTTGATCGCCGTGTCCGGTAGAATATCTATAGACGTGACGATGCCTGCGACAGGCCACCGAGAGGGGCGCCTGCGGCTGCAGGACCATGGCGTGCATGTGGAAATCGGCCGATAGATAGCCGATCGTCAGCCCCCCGCTGGAGCATCCTGCCGGTGGGCCCCGACCCCTACGCCCGAGTCCGTTCCCAGGGAAGCAACGAGTTTTCTGAATGCGAAGGCGCAGGCCTTCCAGGCATTGCCTCGACGTGCGTCGGCGTGGCGCCGACCCGTGCTCGACCACGGTACCTCCGCAGTAGCCGACGGGGAGCCCGGGACGGGTCCCACGCGCGGCCGGGAGAGGCTGTGCGTGCGAACGTCCAGGCACCCTGTTCGTTCGTCGGCGGTCTGCCTGCAGCGGACAGATGCTCTGCGAAAGGCTGCAAAGCTGCCGATATGGCAGTTGACGGTGGCGGCAGCGATGCGCCCCGAGACCGTGGCAGCAGCGATGCGCCTTGACCGGAAACGGGACCGGTCGGCGGCGCATGGACCGACCGGCAGTTCCCCTACGGCCGCGCCGAGCGCGGAAGATGCAAGCCGACCCGCGCAACGGGCAGAGGAGCTTGCGAGCAGGATGCAACCGCGCCCGCTGAATCCGGGCCCAAGCAGGACCAAAGGCAATGCCGAAAACCAAGAAGTTGATCTGGGTCATGTTGCTGGTGGTGGGACTTCTCGGTCTCGGCATCCAGAGCCTCATGTCGATTGCAAGCTACGACCGCGCGGTGCCCGAGGTGCGCGCCATGGTGAAGGAGCAAATCGCCTGGCTGCAGGCCGAGAAGGACGTGGGCGCCTTCGCCAGCGATCTCAATGCCGATGCCATTTCGATGCTGGGCGAGGCGACGAACATGTACCTCGTCTCCCGCCACGACGGCTCGCGCTATTTCGTGTTCAAGTCCGATGCCCGCATGCCTGCCCTGGAGTCGTGGGTGAGCCGCGGCGGCAAGTTGTTCGTATTGAACCAGTCGGTCGATCCTGCCCCGACCGGATCCACTCGTGCAGCCCAGCAGGTGCTGCGCGTCTTTGCGCCCGAGCTCATCCTGCCGCTCGTGTTGCTGCTCCTGATCGGATTCCAGTTGCGCAACATGCGGGGTAGTTCATCGCGCTTTGCGCCGGTGTCGAAGCCGACGCTGCGCTTCGACGATGTCATTGGCGTGCGTGAGGCCAAACGCGAGCTTGCCGATCTCGCCACGGCACTCGTCGATCGGAGCGCATACGACAAACTGGGCGCGAAGCCGCCCCGCGGGATACTCCTGGCCGGACCTCCCGGAACCGGCAAGACGCTTCTCGCCAAGGCGCTCGCCGGCGAGACCGGCGCGAACTTCATCGCCATCGATGGCAGCGCCTTCACCGACAAATTTGTCGGCATGGGTGTGCAACGCGTCCGATCGCTATTCCGCACCGCCCGCAAGCACGCGCCCTGCGTGGTGTTCATCGACGAGATCGACGGCGTCGGCCGGCGGTCATCCGGCGACGAGGCGGTCTCGCAGGAAAACAACCGGATCATCAACGCGCTGCTCACCGAGCTCGACGGCTTTTCCAGCAACGACAGCGTCGTGGTGCTGGCCGCGACCAACCATCCGGAAAACGTCGACGCGGCGCTACTGCGCGAAGGGCGGTTCGACCGCAAGTGCAACCTCACCCTGCCGCCGCTCAAGGATCGTGGCCGGTTGTTCGAGCTGTATAGCAAGAACGTCGCGGTGACCGACGACGTCGACTTCGACGTCATCGCGCGGCGCACCAGCGGCATGGCGCCGGCGGCCATTGCGTCGGTGGTCAACACCGCCGCCAGGCTCGCGGCGCGGCAGCAAGCCGCGGGCGTGAGCCACGCGCACTACCTCGAGGCCATCAGCCTGCAGCAGCTCGGCTCGCCGTCGCCTGAGACCAAGATGGGCGTTCGCGAGCGTGAGCGCACGGCCTATCACGAGGCCGGCCACGCCATCATCGGCCGGATCGTCGCGGCGGGCGTGGTGGAGAAGGTCACCATACTGCCGCACAGCAACGCCCTCGGCGTCACCGTGCTCACTCCCGAGGAGGACCGGTTCCTGCACACCGAGCGCGAGCTCGAGGCACGCATCGAGATGATGCTGGGCGGGCGCGCGGCGGAGCTCGTGACCTACGGGGTGGCGTCGACCGGCGCGTCCAACGACCTGGAGCGCGCGTCGCAGATCGCCTACCGGATGATCGCGGAGTACGGCTTCAGCATCCAGCATGGTCCATTCAGCCTGGCCGGGTTGACCGAGAAGTTGCCCGGCGCCACCAACGAAGCCGTCGCCGAGGCGCGCGAGCTCCTGAAGCAGCTCGAGGCCCGCTGCCTCACGCGGCTGCACGCGCATCGTCCCGTGCTCGAGGCACTCGCCGCGGCGCTGCTTGCCGACGAGACTGTCGAGGGCGAAGCGCTCGAGCGGATACTCGCCCTCACCGGCGAGCCCGCGTGCACGATCGAGAACCCGGCGCTGCACGCGGCTGCCGCGACGTCCCGGGCCCAGCCCGCAGCGTAGCGCCCGCTCCGTGGCTCGCGGATGATCGCCCGCCGGGCAGGGCGTTGCAGGGAATCGGGCGCGTCCCAGCAACGGCGCGCGGACGGCCGACGTCGAATAACGTTAGGGCGCGCGCACCGGCGAACGACCGCCAGCTTCACCCGTTCGTCGTACCCCCGCGCCTGCCGCCTCCACGGGGTGGCGGCCTCAGCTTCGCGCCCGATGACGCGGTGATCGGGCAGGGGAGCGGACACCATTGACCCATTCATGACCCATCCCCAGCCCGCCGGTCTCGAC
>JBDSND010000047.1:0-8424 GCA_039915505.1 Casimicrobiaceae bacterium | reverse complement strand
CCCGGCTTGCCCCCTGCCCGGGCTGAGCCCACCCCCTCCCCAGGAGAGGGCAAGCGCCTTGGGACGGCCCGGCGGCGCTCCGAGTACCTCCCCCAGGCTTGCCCAATGCGTGGGCTGCGCCAACCCCTCCCCAGGAGGGGCGAGCGCCTTGCGACGGCCCGGCGGCGCTTGGCTCTCGCAGCGAGGCAAAATCGAATTATAGGCTGCGTCGCCGCATGATCAGATGGCATGGCGCAGGCGCCACCAGGCAGCCAGTGCGGCAAGGCCGTCGCCGAGCGTATGCCGCGGCTGCCATCGTGTCGTGATCGTGAAGCTCGACGCATCGACTTCGAGGGAATTGGCAAGCCGGTCGATGATTCCGGCGCGCCCGGTGAGTGTGCCCGCGAGACGCAGCAGTGGCACCGGCACATGCACCACGTGCGCGGGCAGAGCGAGCGCCGCGGCGATCGCGCGCACGAGGTCCGGCGTCGACACGCTTCCGGCGTCGGCGATGAAATGCACGCCCGTCGGCGCGCTGGCCGCATCCACGGCTGCACTGATCGCATCGGTGACATTGCCGATGCACGCGAGGCTGCGCCGATTGCGGATTGCGCCCACGGGCAGGCGGCGCTCGGCGGCGACGGCGTCCACCAGTGCCCGCATGTTGCCCCGGACGCCGGGACCGTAGACCAACGGCAGGCGCACGACGAGCGGCACCGTCGACGCACCCGCACAAGCGGCTCGCACCGCGGTCTCGGCCTGAAGCTTGCTGCGCGCATAGGCATCGCTCGGATGCGGCACATCGTCGGGATGGAACGGGTGCCCCAGGGCGGTGGCTTCGCCGTTGACCTTCACGCTGCTCGCCAGAATGAGGCGCGCCACGCGTGCTCGCACCGCCGCCTCGGCAAGGCGCACCGTCGCCGCGACATTGGCGGCGTGATACGCGGCATCCGGATCGCGCGCCGTTTGGTCAAGCACATGCGCCCGGCCGGCGAGGTGCACCACCGCGTGCACGTCGCGCAGCGCAGCATCGAGGCTCTCTTCGGTGGCTCGCTCGAGATTGCCTGTGACCACCCAGGTTCGATCGGGCCGCGCGTGATCCGGCAGGGTGCGAACCAATGCGCGCACCGCGTAGCCGCGCATGGCCAGCGCGCCGCACAGTGCGTGGCCCACGAAGCCGCGCGCGCCGGTGACCGCCACGATCCGGCCGGCGCCGCTCATAGCCAGCGCCAACCGTGCTTGTTGTAGAAGCGCACCCCGCTCCGGGCGAACATCGAGACATGCCGCCAGCCCTTGCGCGCCGCGCCGCCGCCGTGATGCACGACCCGCATCGCCGGGAGGTAGGCGCTCTGCGCGAAATGGGACAGTCGCACGCTCCAGTCGTAGTCCTCGAAGTACAGGAAGAAGCGCGGATCGAAGCCACCGGTGGCGTCGATCGCATCGCGACGTACCAGCATGCAGCAACCCGAGAGAAGCGGTACGCCGAGCACCGGCTCGGGGTTGGCGGGATCGATGCGGTCGCGCAGTTCGTAGCGGGCGATGCGCTTCGCGAAGAGCCTGCGCAACGACGCTGGCAGAAAGCCTCGCACGAACAGGTCGAGGACTGCCGGATAGCGCCGGCACAGGTAATCAGGGGTGCCGTCGGGCCGGCTCACGGCGGGCCCCACGGCGCCGACTTCCCGGTGTACGTCGAGCCAGCGGATAGCGTTGGCGAGCGCGTCCGGCGCGAGCTCGACGTCGGGATTCAACACCAGCTGGTAATCGCCACCGGTGCCGTGGAGCATAAAGTTATGGGCGACGCCGTAGCCAACGTTCGCATGGCCGTGCCGGTAGGTCATCTGCACCCGGGTGTCGCGAAACCGCGCATCGGCGAGCCGCGTCACCGCCTCGGCGACGGCGGGATCCTCGCTGTTGTCGATCACGGCGACCGCGACCGAGCGGATGACGCCCTCGCGCTGCGCGAATGCGATCGCCAGCGCCAAGGTGTCGAGACAACGCTCCAGCAGCGGCTGGTCCGGCTGGTGCGTGACGACGCTTACGGTCAGCGACGACGGCAGCATGGGCAGCGGGTTGTTCGAGGCGAGTGCAAGAGCGAACGCACCTCGGAGGACACGAGCTGACCGGGCTGCCGCGGTCCTGACGCGAACCACGCCATCGTTGGCGATTTTCGACCGCAACGGTCCGTGGTCAGCGACGAGAACTTGGGCTCGGGAACCTTCACCGACAGCACGCAGGTGCGGCCCTCGCGCATGTCGCGGGCGCGGGCGTGGGGAACGGCAGGGCGGGATGCGGATGCATGACGGCGAGGCGGGGCGAAATCCCGCGCGACGCGGGTAGAATCTGCAGGAGTGCGGGCTGACGTTCATTGTGCCTCAGCTCCACGCCCCTTCCCTCCTTCGATCCCGATCCCATGCCGGCTCCCCGTTACGCTGCATCGTCGCTGACCCACTTCGCGGCCGAGTTGCTCGCGGCCGCTGGGGTGGACCGTGCCATGACCGCCGACATCGCCGATGTCCTCGTCACCGGTGATCTGCTCGGCCACACTACACACGGCCTCGCGCTACTCTCGCCGTACCTTGCCGAGATCGAGAAGGGCGCGATGGCCAAGAGCGGCGAGCCCAAAGTGCTCGAGCGCCGCGACGCCGCCGAGCTCTGGGATGGCCAGCGCCTGCCAGGTCCATGGCTGACGGTGCGTGCGCTCGACGCGGCGGCCACCATGGCGCTCGCCCACGGCACGGGCACGATCGTGATCCGTCGCTCGCACCATATCGCTTGCCTGGCCGCCTACCTACTGCGTGCCACCGAGCGCGGGCTGGTGGCGATCATCAAGAGCTCCGACCCCGTCGTCGCCGCAGTCGTGCCGCATGGCGGAGTGACGCCGATCATGACCCCCAACCCCATCGCCGCGGGCATTCCGACCTCGGGCGATCCGATCCTGGTCGATGTCTCGACGTCCATCACCAGCATGGGCTACATCATGCAACGACGCGATGCCGGCGAGAAGATGCCGGGGCCGTGGCTGATCGATGCCGGCGGCAATGCGACCGACGATCCGAATGCCGCGCTGGCCGAGCCGAAAGGCGCGCTGCTGCCCCTCGGCGGCCTCGATGCGGGCCACAAGGGTTTTGCGCTCGGCCTGCTAGTTGAGGCGCTCACCGCCGGCCTCGGTGGATTCGGTCGTGCCGATCCCAAGGAAGGCTGGGGCGCGAACGTGTTCGTGCAGGTCCTCGATCCGCAAGCCTTCGGCGGCCTGGACGCCTTCCGTCGGCAAATGGACCACATGGTCGAGAAAAGCCATGCGTCCACCCCCCGCGAAGGCGTCGAGCGGGTACGTCTTCCCGGCGAGCGTGGCATGCGCCTCATGCGCGAGCAACGCGCCGATGGCCTGGAGCTGCGGGAAAGCATCCTTCCGGCCTTGATGCCGTGGGCCAGGAAACTCGAGGTCCCGTTGCCGCCTGCGCGCTGAGCGGGCAGGCGCGGACGCGACGGCACCTCGCAGAGACACCGCGAATCGCGACCGGATGGGGTTCGCTAGGCCGGCGCCTTCCGGCCGGACGTGACCCGTGGTACGCCAGCGATGTCGCGGGTCGTGCGAATCTCGGTGAACCCCGCGTCGCCGAACAGCGTGCGCACCGTCTCGGCCTGGTCGTAGCCGTGCTCGACGGCGACGCTGCCGCCTGGCGCGAGGAACGGCACTGCACCGACGATCACCCGTCGCAAGGCCAGCAGCGCATCGGCACCGGCGGTAAGCGCGCCCACGGGCTCGTAGCGGAGATCGCCTACCGCCATGTGCGGATCATCGGCGTCGACGTAGGGCGGATTGCTCGCGATCACGTCGAAACGCTGGTCGGCGCCAAGACCTGCGTACCAGTCCGATGCTAGCCACGTGACGTTCGCGACGCCGAGACGGTGTGCGTTGGTGCGGGCCACCTCGAGCGCCACCGCCGAAACGTCGGTCGCGACGATCGTCGCGCGCGGCAACTCGCGCGCCAGCGCCAGCGCCACGGCACCTGAACCGGTGCCCAGATCGAGCACGCGTGTCAGCCGGTCAGCCGCCAGCAACGCCAGCGCGACCTCCACCAGCGTCTCGGTTTCGGGACGGGGAATGAGCACTGCCGGGGAAACCGTGAGCGGCATACCCCAGAACTCGCGCAAACCGGTCAGATAGGCAATCGGCTCACCGTCGCGCCGCCGGCGCGCCAGGGCGAGAAATGCGGTGGCCTGCTCGGCGTGCAGCGCATCGTCGGCGTGGGCCACCAGCCAGGCCCGGCCGCGCTGCAGCACGTGGGCGAGCAGCACGTGGGCGTCGATGGGCACGAGTCCGGACTGGGCCAGCGCCCGTCGCACGGTCGTTGATTCGGTCATAGGCTATGCAGCAGTATGGTGGCGGCCGGCCGGCGCTCGCGTTCGTTGCAGTTGCGACGCGGGCGCCTTTCGACCGCCACGGAACAGCCAACTGGCGCGCCGGATCAGGTTCGCCTGCGCATGCCAGTGCGTCGCGCTGGCGAGGGCAGGAATTCGGGATGGGCGCGGACGTGCAGCCGCGGATCTTCCGCGGGACTGCGCCGGTCCTGCCGCAGGTCGCTCCGCATGCGCGCAAAGAGCCGCACCCGCCGATGGTAATAGTAGGCGAAGCCTTCCGAAGTCAAGCCGCATTTGCGCAGCACGTGCTGCGACGCCCGGTTCTGCGGATGGGTGATGCCGATCACCCGCAGGAGTCCCAGGCTGAGGAAGCCCTGATGCACGAGCGCGCCCGCACCCTCGGTCGCGTAACCCATTCCCCAGGCTTCTGGCACGAGACGATAGCCGACCTCGACGTCGCACGACGTGCCGCAATACTTGAGACAGAACCAGCCGATGAAGGCGCCGGAATCGCGCCGCGACGCCCGCCAGACGCCCAGGCCCGGAAAGTTGTCGTAGTAGCGCAGCGTCCGTACCAGCGTCGCCCGCACTTCGGCATGAGAGAGTGGCGCACCGCCGTTGAGATAGCGCATCACCTGCGGATCGCTGTCCAACCGATAGAGATCGTCGAAATCGACGGGCACGAACTCCCGCAGCGCAATGCGCTCGGTGCACAGCCAGGGGGGAGGCAGAATCGTCGTCATCGTCTTGGGGTGATCAGCAGCGCGAACCGGAACGATACCGCCAACCTGCGGCGACCGTGAATCCGCGCGACGTACGGATCCGTTGCAGGCCGCGTGTGCGCTACACCGTGTCCACGATGGTGCTCAATGGGGTCCGTCAATGGGGTCGGTGTAACTTATCAGGATTGCCCTGACTGGCCGGTGCGTAATGGGGTCAGTGCAATTTATCCGATTGCCATGTCGGTCGGCTCAGGCAAACGAATGGGTCAAATGTGGTGGTGCAGTCGACGGTCACGACACGAACACGGGCCGGTCAGGACACGAACACGGGCCGGTCACAACACGAACACGGGCCGGTCAGGACACGAACCGGCCCGTCACGACACTCACACCGGCCGGCGCCGCGCGGGAGAAGGGGTAATTGGGCGCGCAGGCGATCCGCCCGATGACGACCCATGGGTCGAGCCATCAGGCGACAGCATCGTCACCGGCAATCGCGGCGAGTTGCTCCGCCTGGTATTCGCGCGCCAGGGTGTCGGTGAGTTCGACCAGGTCGCCGTCGGTGATGGCATCGATCTTGTAAAGGGTCAGGTTGATCCGGTGGTCGGTCACCCGTCCTTGCGGAAAATTGTAAGTTCGGATGCGCTCGCTGCGATCGCCGCTGCCCACCAGGCTCTTGCGCATCGAGGCTTCCTTTTCCTGTCGTTCGCGCCGCTGCTTGTCGACCAGGCGCGAGGCCAGTACCGCCATCGCCTGCGCCCGGTTGCGATGCTGGGACCGGTCATCCTGGCACTCGACGACGATCCCGGAAGGCAGGTGGGTGATGCGCACCGCCGAGTCGGTCTTGTTGACATGCTGTCCGCCGGCCCCGGAGGCGCGGAAGGTATCGACGCGGATCTCGGCCGGATTGATGGTGATATCGGCAACCGGGTCGGCCTCGGGAATCACCGCCACGGTGGCGGCGGAGGTATGGATCCGCCCCTGTGCCTCGGTCTCCGGGACGCGCTGCACCCGGTGCCCGCCGGACTCGAACTTGAGCTTCGCGTAGGAGCCCACCCCGACGATGCGGGCGATAATTTCCTTGTAGCCGCCGAGTTCACTCGCCGATTCGCTCACGATCTCGACCTGCCACCGGTTGCGCTCGGCAAACCGGGTGTACATCCGGAAGAGCAGACCCGCGAACAGGGCCGACTCGTCGCCGCCCGTCCCCGCCCTGATCTCGAGGAAGACATTGCGGTCGTCGTTCGGATCCCTCGGCAGCAGCATGCGCTCGAGTTCGACTTCGCACGCCGCGATCCGCCCAGTCGCGGCGGCGCGCTCTTCCTCGGCGAAGGCTTGCATCTCGCGATCACGCGCCATGTCCTCGGCCGCGGCCAGGTCCGCCCGGGCTGCAGCGTAATCCCGGTACCGCGCGACCACCGGCTCGATTTCGGCGCGCTCCCGCGTGAGTGCCCGGTACCGGTCCATGTCGCGGGCCACGTCCTCGCCCTGCAAGGTCGCGTCGATCTCGGCGAGACGGGCAGTGATCTGCTCGAGCTTGGTGGTAAGCGATGGTTTCATGACAGCGGCCATTATCGCCGATGCCGCATCCGCACCGTGCCTCGCGCTCGACCAGGGATGCACGGCGGATCCACCGGCATTCCCCTAGCTGCACGTCGATGGCTCGACGCCGGACTCGGCGCCGCGCCGTTCTTCGGCCGCACACGTCCTGCGCATCCCGGCAAACCGCGGTCAGCGCGCCGAGCTTGGCGGCCTCGTCGCGTAAGGGTCGAACGGCTCAGCTGCCGTCGGGGATCTTGTAGATGCGCTGAAACAGTGCCACGAGCTCAGCGCGTTCAGCGTCGCCGGCCTGGTTGAGCGCCTGGGTCGGCGCGTGCAGGAACTTATTGGTGAGTCCCCGCGACAATGCTTCGAGCACCTGTTCGGGTGGCGCACCCGCAAGCAGCAATCGCCGGGCGCGCTCGAATTCGGTGGCGCGCAACGCTTCGTGATGGCCGTGCAGGGCAGTAATCGTCGGCACGACGGCACGGCTTTCGAACCAGCGCAGGAAGCTTTCCGTCTGCGCGGCGATCATGGCCTCCGCCTGCGCCACCGATTCGCGACGGATGTGCAGGTTGTCCTTGACGATGTTGGCGAGGTCGTCGACGCTGTAGAGGAACACGTCGTCGAGCTGGCTCGCCTCGGGCTCGACGTCGCGCGGCACGGCGAGATCGACCACGAAAATCGGACGGTGCCGCCGGGTCTTCACCACTCGCTCGAGCAGGCCCTTGCCAAGAATCGGCAGGGTGCTCGCCGTGCAGGTGACGATGATGTCGAACTCGGCGAGGCGCTCCGGCATCTCGGTGAGGGTGATGGCCTCGGCGCTGAATCGATCGGCAAGCGCCCGGCCCCGAACGAGCGTACGGTTGGCAATGGTGATCGACTTCGGCTGGCGTGCGGCGAAGTGGGTCGCGGTAAGCTCGATCATCTCCCCGGCGCCGATCAAGAGCAGGCGTTGCCCGGCGATCGACGGGAAAATCCGTTCGGCAAGCTTGACCGACGCCGCGGCCATCGAGATCGAGGCGCTGCCGATGTCGGTGTGGGTGCGCACGTCCTTGGCCACGGCGAAGGTGCGCTGGAAGAGCCGATTCAGCACCAATCCAAGCGAACCTGCTGCTTCGGCGTGCCGCACCGCCTGCTTCATCTGGCCGAGGATCTGCGGCTCCCCCAGCACCATCGAGTCGAGACCGCTCGCCACCCGGAAGGCATGGGTCACGGCCTTCTCGCGCGGCAGCGCGTAGACGTACGGCGCGAGTGACTCCGCGGGCACGCGGTGGAACTCTTCGAGCCAGCGCATCACCGGTTGCGGCTCGTCGCCGTGGAAGTAAACCTCGGTCCGATTGCACGTGGATAAGATGGCGGCTTCCTTGACCTTGGGCCGGCCGATCAGGTCGCGCAATGCACTGACAAGCCCCTCCGGAGCGAACGCTACCTGCTCCCGTACCTGCACGGGAGCAGTCTGGTGATTGAGGCCGAGGGCGAAAAGGGGCATGGCAGAGAAGGCGGCGCCGAGGGCTCCATTTTAGCCCAGCGGACGCCTGCTGCCGGGATTAACGCCTTGGTCGGTAAATGGTCAGATCACATTGATAACTTACATCGGCCCCGATCCGGGAATTTGGGCAGCACGGATCATCATTTGCAGGAAATAGGGTCAGACCCGACTTTCGCCGCCGGGGAATAGCGCAGGTAATAGGGTCAGGTAATAGGGTCAGACTCGACTTTCGCCGCCGGGGATCCCACGACGCTTTCGCGGGGAGGCCATCTTCGCAGGTAATAGGGTCAGACTCGACTTTCGCCGCAGGGGACATAGGGTCGCCGCCGG
>JBDSND010000012.1:0-3036 GCA_039915505.1 Casimicrobiaceae bacterium | reverse complement strand
ACGCGCCGCCCGTCACCGCCACCCTCGCCGACTTCGTGACCCGCCATGCCTCGCGCGGCTGGGACGACGCCGTCGACCGTGAGGCGCATCGCACCTTCATGAACTGGCTCGGCTGCGCCATCGGCGCCTCGCGCCACGCCACTGCCGAGGCTGTCCTCGGCGCGGTGCAGGCCTTGAGCCCGGCGCCGCAGGCTGCCGTGCTCGGTCGTCGCGAGCGGGTCGACATGGCTAATGCCGCGCTCGTCAACGGCATCACCTCGCACACCTTCGACTTCGACGACACCCATCTCAAGACGATCATCCATCCCGCAGGGCCGGTCGCGTCGGCGGCACTCGCCCTAGCCGAGCACCACGGCGCCAGCGGCCGCGACGTCATCGATGCTTTGGTGCTCGGCATCGATGTTGCTTGCCGCATCGGCAACATGCTCTATCCGGAGCACTACGATCGTGGCTGGCACATCACCGGCTCGACCGGCATGTTCGGCAGCGCCGCCGCGTGCGCCCGGCTGCTCGGTCTCGACGTCGCCCGAACCACGATGGCGCTCGGTATCGCCGCGTCGCAGCCGATCGGCTTTCGCGAGCAGTTCGGCTCGATGACCAAGCCCTTCCATCCGGGCGGGGCGGCACGCGCCGGGCTCATGGCCGCGCTGATGGCGAGTCACGGTTTCACTGCCTCGCCGCGCGCCATCGAGGCCGGCCGCGGCATGGCCCAGACTACCTCCACCAGGTGTGCATGGAACGAGATCACCGACGCGCTGGGCGAGCGCTTCGAGATCTCCTTCAACACCTACAAGCCGTTCGCTTGCGGCATCGTCATCCATCCGAGCATCGACGGCTGCGCGCAGCTGGCGCGGGCACACGGGCTGTCCGCCGAAGCGATCGAGCGCGTCGATCTCAAGGTACATCCTCTGGTGCTGGAGTTGACCGGCAAGCGCACGCCGCAAACCGGGCTGGAAGGCAAGTTCAGCGTCTACCATGGCGCCGCCGCGGGTATCATCTTCGGGGCCGCCGGCGAGGCCGAGTTCGGCGACGCCATCGTCACCCGGCGCGATGTCGTCGCCCTGCGCGATCGCATCCACGCCACCGTCGACGCCGGCATCCACGAGGACCAGGCCGACGTCACCGTCACCTGCCGCGACGGTCGGCGTGTGCACCTATTCGTCGAGCATGCCATCGGTAGCATGGAGCGGCCGATGACGGACGACGATCTCGCGCGCAAGTTCCACGGGCTGGTCGACCCGGTGCTGGGCGCGGAGCGTGCCGATGCCCTGATCAACCGGAGCATGACGCTTGGTACTGCAACCGACGTGCGTGAGCTGGTCGGTCTCGCCTGCAACTGAGAGGCGGCCGTTCCGGAGTGCCCGCAGACGCGCGCGAGTTGGGCGCGATGGCTAGCTTGCCGGGAAAGGCGCCGATAACAACGAAGTCGTATTCTTCAATCGGAGGTTCGTGATGCTGTCTCTTGAATATCTCTTTCGCGCTGCCCTGCGACGGGTGGCTGTCACCACGGTGGTGGCCGCCGCTGCTATGTCGTTGCCGGTCGTGGCGCAGGAATACCCCAATCGCCCGATCAAGGTGGTCGTGCCGTTCTCGCCTGGCGGTGCGGTCGACGGGCCCATGCGGATCATCGCCCAGGAGCTCTCCAAGCGCCTTGGCCAGCAGGTCATCGTCGAGAACAAGCCGGGCGCAGGCGCCACCATCGGCACCGAGATCGTCGCCAAGGCGGCGCCCGACGGCTATACCCTGCTGCTCGCTTCGCAGACCAATGCCATCAGCGCGTCGCTGTACAAGAACTTGAGCTACGATCCCGTCGACGATTTCGCGCCCATCTCCCTCATCGGCCGGGAGCCGGGGGTGCTGGTGGTGAATCCGGTCCTTCCGGCGAAGACCTTTGCCGAGTTCGTGAGATACGTGAAGGCCAACCCCGGCAAGGTCGATTACGCATCGTCGGGCAACGGCTCGGGCCAGCATCTGTTCGCCGCGCTGCTGGGCTCCCGCGCGGGGCTCAATATGAACCACGTGCCCTATCGCGGCAGCGGCCAGGCGACGGCGGATCTACTCGGCGGGCAGGTGATGGTGGCAATTCCCGGCACCGCCGGTATGGTCGGGCACATCAAGAACGGCAAGCTCCGCCCCCTCGCCGTGACCGGTGCCAAGCGCTCGCCGCAGCTTCCCGAGGTGCCGACGATGATCGAGCTCGGCCTGCCGAGCTTCGAAGCCTACGTGTGGATGGGGTTGCTCGCGCCGAAGGGCACCCCGCAACCGATCATCGACAAGCTCAACCGCGAGGTGAAGGAAGTACTCGCGACCAACGAAGTCCGCAACTACATGAACACGGCCGGGATCGAGATCGTCGGGTCCACCCCCACGGAGTTCGCCGCCTACTTCAAGGCCGAGCGCGACCTCTGGGGTAAGGTGGTGCGCGACACCGGCGCCAAGATCGATTGACCTATCGGAGCAGGCGATGAATCAAGCAGTCTCAGCAACACACCCGACGGTCACCGGCGTCGAGCACTGGACGAAGAAGGGTGGCGTGCGGCTCTTTCTCTGGGAAAAGTTCGTCGGCTCGCCCGACGGTAAACCGGCCGTGCTGTTCGTGCATGGCTCGTCCATGGCATCGCAACCGACTTTCGACTTGACCGTGCCCGGAAGGCCCGACTCGTCCGTGATGGACTGGTTCGCGCAGCGCGGCTTTGTGTGCTGGACGGTCGACATGGAGGGCTACGGGCGCTCGGACAAGACGCGCGACATCTTCTGCGACATCAGCAATGGCGCCGACGACCTCGCCGCGGCCACCGACTACATCGCCAGCACGCGTGGGGTGAAAAGCTTTCTGACCTACGGCATCTCGTCGGGCGCGCTGCGCGCCGCGCTGTTCGCCGAGCGCCATCCCGACCGGGTCACGCGCCTGGCGCTCGACGCCTACGTGTGGACCGGCGAAGGCGCGCCGACCCTCGAGCAGCGGCGCAAGAAGCTACCCGAGTTCAGTGCCAAGAAACGCCGGCCCATCGACCGTGCGTTCGTGTGCTCGATCTT
>JBDSND010000204.1:0-26883 GCA_039915505.1 Casimicrobiaceae bacterium | reverse complement strand
GCATCGTGGCGACGCACCGCATTCGGGATACCAAGTGTCGCCCTAACTTCGCAACCGTGCAGCGTCGCAGTGCGCGATCGGCCCGACCCTGTGTGCACAGTGCCAACCGGCGCAGTGCAGGCGGTGGTCGACCGAGCATCTCCCTCTGAAGGGCCGGGTCGGAGGCCGTCCGCGGCACCTGCTCCGGCGAGTCGGCCGGCACCTGGTCGGGCGTACTTACCACGGACAGACTGGGACGGGGATGGTGCGAGGGTCCGCCTCGACCAGGCCCGTCGCCCAACCGGCCAGGCGGCTGATTCCAGAACGCCGACACAGAGTTAGCGTGCCCGCGGGACGATCTCGGGGGGCCGCCAGCGGGTTCATGGCCACAATGAAAATGCACCGCCATGGTGCGCACTTGTCCAGGATAATGCTGGACAGGTCCTCCCAGTCCGGTTTGACCCTCCGTCAGGGGCCATGGTTAAATGCCGGCTCCTGTCTGGGTTCGCGGGGCGGTTAGCTCAGCGGTAGAGCACTGCCTTCACACGGCAGGGGTCACTGGTTCGATCCCAGTATCGCCCACCACGTTGAACCGCGGGGGTTACCTTCAACGGTAACCCCCTTTTTTTTCGTCAACCCCAACGGGAGAATCGACCATGGCACTCGCCGCACTGGTTTTCGACGCGTACGGCACGCTATTCGACGTGCACTCGGTGACGCAGCACGCCGAGTCGCTGTTCGCGGGCCGCGGCACCGCGCTGTCGCAGCAATGGCGCACCAAACAGCTCGAATACACCTGGCTCACCAGCCTGATGCACGGCGGGGCTGGGATGGATGCCGACTTCGCAGTGGTTACCGCGAATGCCCTCGACTATGCCCTGGAAAGCCTGGGGCTGGCGGCGACCGGGCAGCAACGCGACTCGCTGCTCGCGCGCTATCGTGCCCTCGATCCGTTCCCGGATGCAGCCGACGCGCTGGGCCAACTGGCGCCGCGCCCCCGCTGGATCCTGTCAAACGGTTCTCGCGCAATGCTCGAACCCCTCGTCGCCCAGAGCACGCTGCAGCCGAACATTGACGGCATCCTGACCGTCGAGCCCGCCGGCACCTTCAAACCCAGTCCGAGCGTCTATGCTTTGGCGGTGGCAGCACTGGCGGTGCCGTCACGCGCCATTGGCTTCGTGTCGTCGAATGGCTGGGATGCGATCGGTGCGCGGGCGTTCGGCTTCACCACGTTCTGGATCAACCGGGCCGGCGCACCTGTCGATCGGCATGGACCGCCCCCCGACCGCATCCTCAAATCCCTGACCGAGCTGCCCGCTGCGGTTGCCGGCTTCGAAGCGCCGCACTGAACCGCGCTGCCGCGCCTTGCCGTCTAGCCGCGGTTGCGCAGGTAGTGCGCGAATGCCTTAGCCAGCTCAGGATGCTTCAGGCCAAACTCCACCGTCGCCTCGAGGTAACCGAGCTTGCTGCCACAGTCGTAGCGACGTCCCTCGAAGGCGTAGGCCAGGACGCGCTCTTCGCCGAGCAAATGGGCGATCCCGTCAGTCAGCTGGATCTCGCCGCCCGCGCCCGCGGGCATGGTGCGCAAATGGTGAAAGATCCGGGGCATGAGCACGTAACGCCCGACGACCGCCAGCCGCGAGTCGGTCGTGCCGGTCTTGGGCTTTTCGACGATGCGCTCGATGGCGGTCGTCCGCCCCCGGCCTTCTCCACCGGAGCTCTCGACGATGCCGTAGCTCGACACGTCCGCCGCCGCCACGCTCATCACCCCGATCACCGAGCAGCCCTCGCGCTCGGCGAGGTCGGTCATCTGGCGCATGACCGGCACCTCGGCGTCGATCAGGTCGTCTGCTAACAGCACGGCGAACGGCTCATTGCCCACCGCTGGCGCGGCACACAGGACCGCGTGCCCGAGGCCCAGCGCCTCGGGCTGGCGAATATAGATGCAGTTGACCCCGGCCGGGGTCGCTGCCCGCACCGTCTCCAGCAGGTCCTTCTTGTTGCGCGCCATGAGCTCGGTTTCGAGCTCGTACGCTTTGTCGAAATGATCCTCGATCGCCCTCTTGTTACGCCCGGTAATGAAGATCATGTCGGTGATGCCCGCCGCGGCGGCTTCCTCGACGGCGTACTGGATCAGCGGCTTGTCGACGATCGGCAGCATCTCCTTCGGCGATGCCTTGGTAGCGGGGAGGAAGCGGCTGCCGAATCCGGCGACGGGGAAAACGGCCTTGGTGATTCGGGTCATGAGCGGCTCGTAGGGTGTTTTCGCATTTTCAGGACTCGAGAAGCTGGCGCAGGCTCGCTTCGTCGAGGATGGGAATGCCGAGCGCCTGGGCGCGCTCGAGCTTGCTGCCGGCGTCCTCTCCCGCCACGACGTAATGGGTCTTCTTCGACACGCTCCCCGCTACCTTGCCGCCCGCAGCCTCGATCAACGCCTTGGCATCGTCGCGGGCCAGACCAGGCAGGGTGCCGGTCAGGACGAATGTCGACCCGGCGAGCGGGCCCCGGGCGATACGCTGCGATGCGTGCTCCGGCCAATGCACGCCGGCCGCACGCAGCTGCTCGACGACTTCGCGATTGTGCCCTTCCCCGAAGAACTGCGCGATGCTTTCGGCCAGCACCGGCCCGACTTCGGGCACCTCGAGCAACGCCGCCTGGTCGGCGGCGACGATTGGCTCCAGGCTGCCGAAGTGCCGGGCGAGATCGCGGGCGGTTGATTCCCCGACATGGCGAATTCCGAGGGCGAAGATGAAGCGCTCGAGAGTCGTGTCCTTGCTGCGCTCGATCGCGGCGGCCACGTTGGCCGCTGACTTCTCGGCCATCCGCTCGAGGTCACTCAAGGCAGACAGGCCCAGCTTGTAGAGGTCCGCGGCGGTGCGCACCAAACCTAGGTCGACCAGCTGATCGACAAGCTTGTCGCCCAGACCCTCGATGTCCATGGCGCGCCGGCCTGCGAAATGGAGCAGCGCCTGCTTGCGCTGGGCTGGACACACCAGTCCTCCCGTGCAGCGTGCTACCGCCTCGTCAGGCAGGCGCTCAATGGCGGAACCGCACTCCGGGCAGGCCGTGGGCATGACGAACGGCCGTGCACTCGCCGGTCGCAGGTCGGCCACCACCCGCACGATCTCGGGGATGACGTCGCCCGCACGCCGCACCACGACGGTATCGCCCACGTGCACGTCCTTGCGTCGCACCTCGTCCTCGTTGTGCAGGGTGCAGTTGGTCACGGTGACCCCGCCGACAAACACCGGCATAACACGCGCTACCGGGGTGATCGCGCCGGTGCGACCGATCTGCACGCCGATCTCCTCTACCACCGTGCTCGCCTCCTCGGCGGCAAACTTTTGGGCGACGGCGAAGCGCGGCTCGCGCGACACGAAGCCGAGGCGCTGCTGCAGGTCGAGTGCGTTGACCTTGTAGACCACGCCATCGATCTCGAAAGGCAGGTCCGCCCGGCGGCTTCGTACGTCGTCGTAGAACGCCATGAGCTCCGCCGCACCGCGCGCCACCCGCCGGTCCCGGCTTACGGGAATGCCAAAGGCTTCGAGCGCGCCCAGCACCCCGGCGTGCGTCGTCGGCATAGCGAAGCCACGAGTCTCGCCGATGCCATAGGCGAAGAACTGCAAGGGGCGCCTGGCGGTGATCGCCGGGTCGAGTTGCCGGACGGCACCGGCGGCGGTATTGCGCGGGTTGACGTAGAGCTTCTCGCCCGCCGCCTGCTGGCGGGCATTGAGCGCCTCGAAGTCGCGGCGGCGCATGTACACCTCGCCGCGCACTTCGAGGACGTCCGGCGGATTGTGGCCGGCGAGCCGCGCCGGGATCGCCCGAATGGTCCGCGCGTTCTGAGTCACGTCCTCGCCCACCCGGCCATCGCCGCGGGTCGCCGCGAGGGCGAGCACGCCGGCTTGGTAACGGAGGCTGATGGCAAGCCCGTCGAACTTGAGTTCGGCCATGTACTCCACTGCGGGTCCGTCCGCGCCGAGCCCGAGCTCGCGGCGAATTCGGATATCGAACTTTTCCGCACCGGCAACGGTGGTATCGGTTTCCGTGCGAATCGACAGCATGGGCACGGCGTGACGTACCGGCGCAAAGGCCGCCAGCCGCTTGCCGCCCACACGCTGGGTGGGTGAGTCGGCGACGATTAGCGTCGGATGTTGGGCCTCGAGTGCCGCGAGCTCGCGGAAGAGCGCGTCGTACTCGGCGTCGCTGATCGACGGGGCGTCGAGGACGTAATAGGCGTGGTCGTGAGCCGCAAGGGTTTCGCGCAGAGCGACGACACGTGCTCGCGCGGCTGCTTCCGGCGATGCCGATGCGCTACCGCGCTGGGTCGTCACGCCCCGTTGCCCCGCGCAGTGGCGGCAGTCGGGCGCCGGGTCCTAGCCGCCAAACAGGGCCATTGCCCGGGGGCTGCCCGGCTCGATCTGCACCGCCTGAAGACCGGCGGCCGTCTTCGCCACGTGGGCTCGGATCGCCGCGAGCGCCTGGTCGTCGAGCGGCCGGCGGTTGTCGTCGACCAGAGCGGCATCGAGCGCATGGGCCATGCGCTTGGCAGCCATCTTCATGTGGTCAAAAACCCGCGCGGGGTCCGCGACTCGTGGCACGTCCAGCAGGAATACCGCGCCCGGAGTGGCGCTGGTTCGCAGGTGCTCGGGCGTGAAGGGCTCGGCTCGAAAGTTTTGCAGCGCATAAAGCGTCGCACCAGTCTCTTCCTGGACCCATTCGAATCGGCCTCCGGCAAGGCGAAAGCCTGCGGCTTCGGCGACGCCGCGCAGGCGCGTGCCCGGAATATCGGGCGTCGACTCCTTGAGGACGGTGAGCCCGATCTGCACGTCGTGCTCGGCACAGAGGCGGTCGAGGCTCTCGGCGCGGGCGGCTTCAAGCTGCACCTGCGGCGCAATCGCCGTGGCCGGCAGTCCCGGAGCCACTTCGGTGACGAGGGCGACAAAGGCCTCCAACATCGGCACACTCGCCGCGCCTGCCCGGTCCGCGAGCAGCAGGCATGCGACGATATCGATGAATTCGCCGGCGGTATCGGCCCGAAGCACTTGCCATGGCATGCCCGCGCTGCGGCGGCCGAACCAGCGTAGCCGCTTGCCGAGTCGTACATCCAGGGCCTCGCCAAGCGCCTGTGCCGCCACCGGGTGGGATGGCTGCATGGCGATGATGCATTCAATCTCTGGATCGGGCTGGGCGCCGAGCCCGTCGGCATGGACCACGCGTTCCGCGGCGGCCGGTGCTCGGGTGCTGACGCGTGGACTGCTAGTCCGGGCCTGGTCGGATTCGTTGGCCTTGGCCTCATCGACCGGGACGCTCTTCTGCACCTTGACCGGTAATTCAAAGCCGGCGTTGTCGTCCTCGCCGCCGCCGCGGTGGCGAGATGACGTACCGGGATTGGCCACGGCAGCCCGCGTGAGCATGGGCTCGTCGGCCCCGCGCTGTCCGAATGTCGGCTCGACCCGGGCGGCATTGACGCCGGACGGGCTGCCCGTGGTCTTGCTGGTGGCCGCCCCCAGGTTGCCAAAGGACGCGTCGAGGCGCGTGCGCACCCGCCGTTCCTGCACCCAGTTGTAGATGATCACGCCGATGACAAGCGCGATTCCCGCGACGATGAGTGCGACTTGCAGCGAGGTCATGCGGATGCGATCAAAACGCGAGGTTGGAAGGCTCTGGCGGCGTCGATTATAACGCCGTGGCAGCGCCGCGCCCGGTCCGGATTACGCCGCACCGGCTTCCGCGAGCTCGAGGGCTTCGCTGATATCGACCTGCACGACACGCGAGACGCCGGGGTCCGGCATGGTGATGCCGACGAGCTGGCTCGCCATTTCCATGGTGATCTTGTTATGGGAGATGAACAGGAACTGGGTCTGCCCGGACATTGTGCGGACCATCTTGCAAAAACGCTCGGTGTTGGGATCGTCGAGCGGTGCGTCGACCTCGTCGAGCAGGCAGAACGGCGCCGGATTGATTTGAAACAGCGCGAACACCAGCGAGATGGCGGTGAGCGCTTTCTCGCCGCCCGACAGCAGGTGGATGGACGTATTGCGCTTGCCCGGCGGCTGAGCGACGACCTGTACGCCGGCGTCGAGGATCTCCTCGCCGGTCAGCACGAGCTCGGCGCGGCCTCCACCGAACAGCGCCGGGAAGAGTTGCGAGAAGTTCTGGTTCACCTTTTCGAAGGTTTGCTGCAGCAACTGACGCGATTCCTTGTCGATCTGCCGGATCGCGTTTTCCAGTGTGGACATCGCCTCGGTAAGATCCTCGGCCTGCGCGTCGAGATAGGTCTTGCGCTCCTGCGCCATGCCGAGCTCATCGAGCGCGGCGAGATTCACGGCGCCCAAGTCTTCGATGGCTTTGTGCAGTCGCTCGATCTCGGCCGGCAGCCCCACCTTGCTGCCGAATGCCTTGAGCGCCTCCGGCAGCACCGTGAGATCGGACTGGACCTCGGCGAGCTGCTCGGCGAACTGTTGCTCCTGCAGCGCCGCCGCCTGCTCCTTTAGACGCATGTCGGCAATACGCGTGCGCGCCGGGTCGAGGCGTTGCTCCGTCGAGAGCCGAGCCTCCTCGGCAGCGCGCAACTGGCCGCCCAGGCCTTCGAGGGCGTCGCGCGCCGCGGCGAGGGCCTGCTCGGCCTCGCCGCGCGTGCCGAGTTGCCGCTGCAGCGCCTCTTCGACCGGCGTCCAGTCGATGGCGGCGCGTTCCGAGGTCAGCTGATCGAGCAGACCCTGCTGCTGGGTAAGCTGCTGCGCAAGGGCTTCGCGGCGACGTTCGAGCTCGGCAAGACGATCGCGGGCGCTGCGCTCGGCAAAGGAAGCCTCCTGCGCCGAACGCTCGGCGAGGCGAACCCGCTCGCGGCCGCGCGCCAGTGCCACCTCGGCCTCGTTGCGCCCGTGCCGTGCATGCTCCTGCGCGGCACGCTCGTCGTGAAGATGCGATTGTGCATTGGCGAGCTCGGCCCGAAGTCCCTCCGTCGTCGCCGCCTCGGCGGCTTCCTGCGAGCCCAGGTCGGTCAGGTCCTGCAGGATCTGGGCCCGCCGACGTTCCACCGCTTGCGCAGCCTGGGTCAGCTGCACGAGCTCGATCTCGAGGTCATGAGACCGGCGCTGCTGCGAGGACAACGCCTGGCTTTCGGCGTGGTAATCCTTCTGGCTGCGCTCGAGCTCCGCCTCCACCTCGGTGCGTGCCAGCCGCGCCGCGGACGCGCGCTCACGCGCGCCGCCGACCGCATGCTCGAGCTCGGCGAGCTCGCGCTGGCGGGACAGTACCCCATGGAGCTCGTTGTCGGGAGCAAAGAAGCTCACCGCCTGGGCGGTCACCAGGTGGCCCTCTGGGGTGACAAAGGCTTCGCCCACGTCGAGCTCTGCCCGGCGCCGCAGCGCATCGTCGAGGCGCTCGCTGCAGCGCACGCCTCGCAGCCAATCGGCGAGCAGGCGAAGGACGATGGCCCCCGTAGTCGTCACCTTGCCGAGCAGCGCGTCAGGCGTGCTCGACTGAGGGTCGTCGTGTCCGGTGGACGTGCCCGAGGCGGCGGCGTACGCGGCGAGCCGGCCCGGCGGCGAGCGGCCCTCGCCCACCCAGTCAAGCGTTTCATCCAGCGCCGACAGCTCGATCGCTTCCAGCCGTTCGCGCAACACGGCCTCGAGGGCGTCGTTCCACGCCGGATCGATGTCGAGGGCGCTGAACAGGCGATGCGCGCCGGCGAGTCCGTGCTCCTGCAGCCACTGGCCTCGATCCTTGCCTTGGCCGATCTTCGCCTGCAGGGCAGACAGCGCCTGCACGCGCGCCTCGAGCTCACCCAACCCTCGCTCGGCAGCGTGCGCCGTTTCACCCGCACCACGACGCCGCTCCTGCAGAGCCTGCACCGTTTCGCGAAGGGCACCCACCCTCGCTTCTCGGGTGGCGAGCTCGGCTTGCTCGTCCGCAAGCTGCTGTTCGACGGCCGCCATCTCGTCCCTGACCGGGGCCTGCAACCCGTCGCTCTCGGTTTCGAGGCGCTCACGACGCTCGGTGAGTTGCGCGAGCAGCCGCGCCGTGTTGTCGCGCCGGGTCTCGATAACCCGGATGGCCTGCTCGCCGAGCGCGATCTTTTGCTGGAGCTCGCTGGTCACGGCGGCAGCCGCCCGGACGGCTTCCTCCAACGGCGGCAAGGCGGCGGTGGCCTGGCGCTCCTCCGTGGCGGCCGCGTCGCGCTGGGCTAGGCACGTGGCGAGCGTCCCCTCAGCTTGGGAACGGCTCTCGGCTGCGAGGGTCCGCTGGCCCTCGATGGCGCCGAGTTGCTCGGCAAGTTGCGCAACCTGGTGCGTGAGGCGAGCCTCGCTCTCACGGGCGAAGCCAAGCTGCTGCTCGAGGCGGGTGACCTCGGCGGTGGCCGCGTAGAACCCGCCCTGCTTATCGTGCAGGGCGTCGCCTGCCGCGTAGTGGTCGGTACGCAAGTGCTCGAGCTTCGCCTCGATTGCGCGCACCTCGGCCTGCAGGCTCTCGAGGGCGATGGTGAGGCTCGCGATCTCGGCGGTATGACGCTCACGGGCCCGCACGGCGTCTTGTTGCCTGCTAAACCAAAGGAGCTGCTGCGTTTGCCCGAGCCGGGCCTCGAAGTCGCGATACTCGGTGGCGACCTTGGCCTGTCCTTGCAGCTTCTCGAGCTGCTGCCCGAGCTCGTTGCGGATGTCGTCCACCCGCAGCAGGTTTTCCCGGGTGTCGGCGAGCCGTCCCTCGGTCTCCTTACGGCGTTCCCTGTACTTGGAAACGCCGGCCGCCTCCTCGAGGAAGATTCGCAACTCCTCGGGCTTGGCTTCGATCACCCGCGAGATCATGCCCTGCTCGATGATCGCGTAGGCACGCGGCCCCAGGCCCGTTCCCAGGAAGAGGTCGTGAATGTCGCGGCGCCGGACCGGAATGTTGTTGATGTAGTACGACGAGTCGCCGTCTCGGGTAAGCACCCGCTTGATGGAGATCTCGGCGTACTGGCCCCACTGCCCGCCGATGCGTGCCTGGTCGTTGTTAAAGTGCAGCTCGACCGTTGCCCTGCCCACGGGCTTGCGCTCCCCGGCACCGTTGAAGATGACGTCCTGCATCGAGTCCCCGCGCAAGGCGGAAGCCTTCGATTCGCCGAGTACCCAGCGGACCGCGTCGATCACATTGGACTTGCCGCACCCATTGGGACCGACGATGCCGACGAGCTGGCCGGGTGTGCCGATGGCGGTCGGGTCGACGAACGACTTGAAGCCCGCAAGCTTGATATGTGTGAGGCGCAATTGAACTTCGCGAGGAGTCGAAAGTGTGGAGAGACGCGACGCCGTTAACAGAACCACCAGGAGGCAGCGTCACCAGGACCGGGGCACTGCGTTAAGGACCGAAATGCAGCGTCAAGGACCGGGATGCAAGGCACATGCGGGTATGCAGCGAAGGCGCGATTATAACGGAAGGAATGGCCGACTCCGGGACGGGACAGGCCCCGCGTCGCATGTTGCGAAGCGCACGCGAAGGTACACCCCACGGACCGCGGCCGGCGTTCGCAAACCGTCCATCTCGCAGCTCGCACCGGCCGATCCGGCGGCGGCCAGGTCCGCGACGATCCTGATCAGCCCAGTCCGGGCCGGCATCCCGCGATCGGCTCGACCTCGTCGACGACCGCCTCGAAACGCGGCTGCACGCTGTTCCGGTACTGGGCGTTGATGTAGTAGCGGCGGCACGGGGCAACGTCGAGCGTCAGCTTCTCCTGGTAGCCACTACGGAAGTAACCGTGGCGGAAGGACTCCACCACGATCTCGTGCCGGCCCGGAGCGATCTGCACCTTGCCGTGCATCGGCGTGCTCTCGTTGTCGACCCGCACGATCATGACCGGCCGCCTGTCCGCGACCGCCATGTGGACGCGCGCTCCGGAAAGTTCGCTCCAGGTGGGGCCGATCGTCTGGCAACCCGCCAGCGCCAGCGGCACGAGCAGATAGGCAGTGCGCTTCATGAAGCCTCCCGTTCGAAGACGGTGTCGGCACCCTGGCCGACGCATGTGCGTGGCGACGCCACGGCGACTGGTGAGAGCACGCTCGGGCGGGGACGTTCCGCACGCGATTCGCCGGTCGGTCCGATCAGGACCCGAGACGTCGCAGCGCGGCATGGGTCGCGGCACGCGTTCCCTCAACCACCCGCGCACGCCAGGCATCGGTATCCGGGTAGAACGCCACGCGCAGCATCTCCTTGGCGGCGCGCCGAACCGCCGCCTCGGCCTCCGGATGATTATGCGACCACTGCTCGGCGCGCAGGGCGGTCAGGACTTCCAGGAGCGGCAACGTGCCGAACTCGAGGACGATCCCGGTGTGCTCGACGGCGGGGCACTCGTCCCGGACAATCGATTGCAGCTCGCCGCGCGTGGCTGCCGATCGCGATGACCCGTCGCTCGCGGTCGTGACGCCGTCGCCCCACCACGCCCGCGCGCGGGCCAGGCTCGCCGGGTCGTCACCGCCGGTCTGGATTCGCTCGGCCTCTCCGAATGGTCCGAGTCCGCTGTGCACATCGATCCAGCCCAGTCGCATGCGGCGTCCGCCGTGCGCCCGCAGCAAGTCGCACACCACGCGGCGGCTCCAGGACGGCGCGCGGCCACCGTAAAACAATCCGTCGGGGAAGGCGTATTGCCCCCCGCTGATGGCACCCTGCAGGGCTGCTATCCCATACCTCGCGAGGAACGCCATGAGGGCGGCCCCGTTGTCGGGCGAAGGCGGCCATGACGACGGCAGGAGGTACGGATGCAGTTCCGCGTAGAGCGCATTGTCCGGCAGCTGCGCGGTGAAGTCGCAGAAATTTCGATTGAGATCGATGTTGGCTTCGTTGGCGCGCCGTAAATGGGAAAAGCCGAACGGGTTCAGGGCATGCACCATGAGCAGGGCCACCGCTCCGCTGCGCATTACCGCCCCAAGCTCGTCATCGGCGAGCAGCGCGACCTGGGCACCCGAACCCGCGAAGCCTTCGACGCCGTGCGTGCCCGAGCTGATCAGGAGCATCGCCGGGGCCGCGGGATCCCCCAGCCGGGCCGTGTCGATGGCGAGGATCTCGCCATCGGCACCGAGCAAGCCCGGCAGTACGTGCTCGTCCAGCATCGCGCCGGCGGCTTGCGCCGCCGCGCGAAACCGGCCGCGGGCGTCGGCATAACTCACACTAAAGCAGCCGGCCGCCGACATGCCGAAAAGCGCCGCCGACGCGGCCGCCTACGCCGCCAGGGGCATCGCCCGCTCGGCAAGCGAGGCGAGATAACCCGCCCCCAGGGGAATGACGGCGTCGTTGAAATCGTAGCTGGTGTTGTGCAGGAAGACGCCGTTCTCGGCGCCCCCCTGGCCAAGACGCGCATACGCGCCCGGCTTGATCTGCAGCATGAACGAGAAGTCCTCGGAGCCCATCGACGGCTCCAGGTCGCGCACCACCTTGCTGGCACCGATCAATGCCTGGGCGACGTCGCCGGCGAATTCCGCCTCCGCCCGGGTGTTGACGGTCGCCGGATACAGCCGATCGTACTCGACCCGCGCCGTGGCGCCGAAGGCCGCCGCGATCGACTGCACCAACTCGGAAAGGCGCAGCTCCACCATGTCCTGGGTGGTCTTCCGGAAGGTGCGGATGGTGCCTACGAGGTGGGCCTCCGCCGGTACGACGCTGAACGCACCGGGGTGGCCGGCTTGTACGCTGCACAAGCTGATGACGGCGTTGTCGACCGGACTCACGTTGCGTGACACGATGGACTGCGCCGCGGTGATGATATGGCCCGCGACCAGCACCGGATCGACATTGAGATGCGGATGCGCGCCATGGCCGCCGCGTCCCTGGATATGGATCGCCACCCGGTCGGCCGCCGCCATCATCGGACCCGGACGCACCGCGATTGTCCCTACTGGTAATGCCGGCCAGTTGTGCAGCGCATAGACCTCGTCGGCCGGGAACCGCGCGAACAGGCCGTCGTCGATCATTGCCTTGGCGCCGGCGTAGCCCTCCTCGCCCGGTTGAAAGATGAGAAAGGCCGTGCCGTTGAAGCGTCGCGTCTCGTGAAGGTAACGGGCCGCAGCAAGCAGGATGACGGTATGGCCGTCGTGACCACACCCGTGCATGCGGCCGTCGTAGCGCGATCGATGCGCGAAAGTGTTGGCCTCTTGGATGGGCAGTGCATCCATGTCGGCGCGCAGTCCTATCGTCCGGCCGCTCGAGTGCTCGCGCCCGTGGACCACGGCCACCACGCCCGTCTTACCGATGCCGGCATGGTGCTCGATGCCGAGGGCTGTAAGCCGCTCGCAGACTCGGGCAGCAGTACGGGTCTCTTCGAACCCGAGCTCCGGATGCATGTGCAGATCGCGTCGGAGCGCGACGAGTTCGTCCTGCCATGCAGCAATGTAATCGACGGGTGTCATGCGGACCTTGTGGGGCAGTGTTGCCAATCGTCCGGAAAGTGGAATGGCCGCCAACGAGCTCTCCTGCACGAAGCGTACCCGATCGTGGGACTTAAGGAGTGCTGCTAACCGACCCAGGGTTGAGCTCGCGGGCCTGATGGCAGGCAACGCCGACCCCTGCGAGATCCTGGAGCGGGGGCATTTCGACGCTGCAGATCGGGAGTGCGTTGGGACAGCGACGATGGAACGGGCAACCTGATGGAGGGTTCAAGGGCGACGGGAGTTCCCCCCGCAGGGGAATGCGAACCCGACGGGCATCGGCGGACAGGGAGGGCGTGCTCGCCAGCAGTGCTCGGGTGTAGGGATGCGCCGGACTGGCGAATACCCGGGTCTTGGCGCCGTACTCGAACACCTTGCCGAGATACATCACCAGCACGTCGTCGGCGATATGCCGCACCACCTGCAGGTTGTGGGAGATGAACAGGTAGGCGATGCCCATCTCCTGCTGCAGGTCCATGAGCAGGTTCAGCACCTGCGCCTGGATCGACACGTCGAGCGCGGACACCGGTTCGTCGGCGACGACCAACCGGGGGTGCAGCATCAGTGCCCGCGCCACGGCAACCCGTTGGCGCTGGCCGCCCGAGAACATGTGCGGATAGCGCCCGTAATGCTCCGCGCGCAGGCCCACTTTGCGCATCATCGCCAGGGCGCGTTCCCGTCGCGCGGCAGCGTTGAGATCGGTATTGATCGCGAGCGGCTCCTCCAGCAAGGTGCCGATCTTCTTGCGCGGGTTGAGCGAGGCGAACGGATTCTGGAACACCATCTGCACGACCGGACGGAGCCGCCGACGCATCGCCCGGTCCGCAAGCGCCACATCGGCGCCGTCGAGGAGCAGCGCGCCGGAGGTGGGTCGCTCGATCATGGTGACCTGGCGCGCCAGGGTGCTCTTGCCGCAACCCGACTCGCCGACGACGGCGAGGGTCCGCCCTTCGCGCAGGGTGAAACTCACGCCGTCGAGCGCCCGCACCACGCCCCGAGGACGCAGCAGCCCGCGGCGCACCGTGTAATGGCGGGCGAGCTCGCGCACCTCTAGCAAAGGCGCAGTCGTCATGCGCCGGCCTTCATGCGGAAGAGACCAGGTGAGGCCCGGCGCCGGGCTCGGCGGCCCAGTCGTTGGTCGGCCGTCCGGCGTCGTCGAGGGGAAAGAAGCAGCGCGATTGCCGCCCTTGCGGACCGTGCAGCGCCGGGCGCGCGGCGCGGCACTTGTCGACAGCGTACTGACAGCGGGGCGAGAGCACACAGCCGGTAGGCCGGTCGTGCTGCCCAGGCACCACCCCGGGAATCGCCGCCAGCCTGGAACGAGCGATGTTGTGCTCGGGCAGCGCCCCCAGAAGCGCCTGGGTATACGGATTGCGGGGTGTCGTGAAAATGTCGGGCACCGGTCCCGTCTCGAAGGTCTGGGCGGCGTACATCACCACCACGCGCTGCGCCGTCTCCGCGACCACCGCCAGGTCATGGGTGATGAGCAGCAGTGCCATGGCATGCTGGCGCTGCAGCCGCACCAGCAGGTCGAGGATCTGCGCTTGGACGGTGACGTCGAGCGCCGTCGACGGCTCGTCGGCGATCAGGAGCTTGGGGTTGCAGGCGATCGCCATCGCGATCATCACCCGTTGCGCCATCCCGCCCGACAACTGGTGCGGATAAGCATCGAGGCGCGCGGCTGCGTCTGGTATCTCCACTTGCTGGAGCAGGGACAAGGCGCTGTCGCGGCGGACCCGCGTGCTTGCCTGCTCGTCCGCGGAGCCATGAAAACGCAGCGCTTCGGTGAGCTGGAAGGCCACCGTGTAGCACGGATTGAGACTCGCGAGCGGGTCCTGGAAGATCATGGCGATGTCCTTGCCGATGATCGCCCGCCGCTCGCGGGCGGACAGGGCGAGGAGGTCCCGTCCGGCGAAGGTCAGGCGCCGCGCGCGCACCTGTCCGGGGAAATCCACCAGTCCCATCAACGCCAGCGCCATGACCGTCTTGCCCGATCCGGACTCGCCGACCACCCCGACGAGCTCGCCGGCATCGACCTCGAGATCGATCCCGTCGACCGCTACGAACGGCCGCGGCCCCGTGCCGAAGGCGACGTTGAGATCCTCGATTTCGAGCAAGGCCATGTCAGTTCACCGACTTGCCGATCGCGACCTGTTGCAGCGACCGATCTCCAGGGCACGGCACACCTGCCGGCGCCATCCGGAAGCACGCTTTGCGGGATAGCGATTCGTTCATTGCTTGAGCCGTGGATCGAGGGCGTCGCGCAAGCCGTCGCCCATCAGGTTGAAGGCGAGCACGGTCACCAGGATCGCCAGACCGGGAAAGGTCACCACCCATGGGGCACGCTGGATGAATTCCAGGGCGCTGGAAAGCATGGATCCCCATTCCGGCGTGGGTGGCTGGGCGCCGAGCCCGAGAAAGCCGAGGGCTGCGGCGTCGAGGATGGCGGTGGAAAACCCCAGGGTCGCTTGCACGATGAGCGGCGCCATGCAGTTCGGCAGGATGGTGCTGAACATGAGCCGCAGCGGACCCGCCCCGGCGATCCGCGACGACGCCACATACTCCCGCGAGGCTTCGCCGATCACCGCGGCCCGGGTGAGCCGCACGTAGTGAGGGAGGAGCACGATCGCGATGGTGTACATGGCGTTGGCAAGGCCGGGGCCGAGAATTGCCACCACCGCGATCGCGAGGAGCAGACTCGGCAAGGCCAGCATCACATCCATGAGCCGCATGATCACCGTCTCGGTGAGGCCGCGGACATACCCCGCCACCACCCCCAGCACCAGCCCCAGGCTGAGGGAGATCGCCACGGCGATGAGGCCGATGGCGAGTGACAGGCGAGTGCCGTGGATGAGCCGCGAGAGGATGTCGCGCCCCACCGGGTCTGTGCCGAGCAGGAAACCGGAACTGCCGCCCTCGTGCCAGGCCGGCGGTGCGAGGGTGTGGTCGCGGAACTGTTCGTTGGGCGGATGCGGTGCGATCACATCCGCGCCGAGGGCCAGGACCACCAGCGCGGCGACCAGGGCCAGTCCGATGAGCGCTCCGCGGCTCTTGGCGTAGGCGGACCAGAGCTCCGCGAACGGTCCGCGGGGCACGGGGCCTTCCTCCACCAGCATGCCCGCGGCGGGTAGCTCAGCCATGACGAATGCGCGGATTGATTACGCCATAGAGCAGATCGACCAGCAGGTTCACGCTGATGACGATCGCGGCAATGAGCAGAATGCCACCCTGCACCACCGGATAGTCGCGCGACTGGACGCCGTGGATCAGCCAGTTGCCCACGCCCGGCCACGAGAAGATGGTCTCGGTGAGGATGGCGCCAGACAAGAGCAGGCCGACCTGCAGCCCAATGACGGTCACCACCGGGATGAGCGCATTGCGCAGCGCATGCACGAGCACGACCCGCCGCTGCGGCAGACCCTTGGCGCGGGCGGTGCGCACATAGTCCTCGCGCAGCACCTCCAGCATCGACGAGCGGGTCATCCGGGCGATCACTGCCAGGGGAATCGTCCCGAGCGCGATCGATGGCAGGATGAGGTGGGACAACGCCGAGCGAAACGCACCGTCCTGGCCGCTCTTCAAGCTGTCGAACAGCATGAAGCCGGTGACGGACGGCACGTCGTAGAGCACGTCCAGCCGGCCAGAAACGGGTGTCCAGCCGAGCTGAACCGAAAAGAACAGGATGAGCAGCAGAGCCCACCAAAAGATGGGCATGGAGTAGCCGGTGAGCGAGACACCCATCACCGCGTAGTCGGCGACCGTGTTGCGCTTCAGCGCCGCCACGATGCCGGCCGGCAGCCCCAGCACGAGGGCGAACAGCATCGCGAAGAACGCGAGCTCGACCGTGGCCGGAAACAGCGTGACGAATTCACCGAGCACGGGCTCATGGGTGGTGAGCGACGTGCCGAGATCGCCGTGCAGGAGCTGGCGCAGGTAATCGAGGTACTGCGCCCAGAGTGGCTTGTCGAGGCCGAACTCGTGCAAGAGCCGCAGGCGCCGTTCCGGATCCATGCCGCGCTCGCCCGACAAGTTCTCGACGGGGTCGCCGGGGATAAGGTGGATGAGCGCAAAGGCGAGCAGCGTGACGCCGAGAAAGGTCGGCACGATGAGCGCCACGCGGCGCAGAAGGAAGCCAATCATGCGGGAATGCTCGCGCGCGCGAGGCGGGGAGGCTGGCCGTTTAGCGGACGCCGTCGGCTGGGCTCGGCTGTGCTGGCATCACGGCTGCGCGACCTCACAGAGAGGTCGTCCCGAAAACCCGGCAGCCCTGGGACGCGGCGGGGAAGGCAAAACGCGTCGGTGTCGCCTGCGATCGGCGCGCGATACAGCTCCCGATGTGCAAGAAAGCGCGCCAAGGGAGGCGGAAGAGCGCCGAGCCGCCGCCGCCCTTCCCGTCCCGAGTTGCCCGAAGACGCCGCGTTCGCGCTACTTCGCGAGGTCGACTCTGTCGAAGAAGTGATGCGCGGTGGCATCCATCTTGTAGCCCTGCACTTCCTTGCGGACCGGGTCGAAGCGCACCGAATGGGCGATCGTGATCCACGGCGCATCTTCTTTGAAGATCACCTGCGCCTGCTCGTATAGCTTGGCACGATCGGCCTGCTTGGGCGTCTGCGCAGCCTTGATCACGAGATCCTCGAACTGCTTGTTGCACCAGCGCGCGACATTGCCCCCACCCTTCACCGCCTCGCAGCCGAGCAGCGGCACGAAGAAGTTGTCGGGATCGCCGTTGTCGCCCGACCAACCAAGCATCATGGCGTGGTGCTCGCCGGTCTTGCTGCGCTTGCGGTACTCGGCCCACTCGTAGGTGGTGAGCTTGGTCTTCACGCCGATCTTCTCCCAGTCGGCCTGCACGAGCTCGGCCATGCGCTTGCCATCGGGGTTGTACGGCCGAGTGACGGGCAGATACCAGAGGTCGACCTCGAAGCCGTTCGGGAAGCCGGCCTGGGCCAGCATCTCCTTCGCCTTGGCCGGATCGTAGGCATAATCCTTCACCGCATCGTTGTAGCTCCACAGGATTGGCGGGATCGGATTCTTCGCGATCTGCCCCTGCCCCTGGTAGACCGACTTCAGGATGGCTTCCTTGTTGACCGCCATGTTGAGCGCCTGGCGCACCAGTTTGTTGTCGAAGGGCTTCTTCTCGACGTTGAAGGCGATGTACCCAACATTGAGGCCTTCCTTCGAAATAAGGTTGATGGCCGGGTCTTTCTTCATTTCGTCGAGATCCGCGGGCTTCGGGAACGCCATCACGTGGCACTCACCGGTCTTGAGCTTGGCGAATCGGGCCGTGGCATCGCGGGTGATCGCGAAGACCAGGTTGTCGATCTTCGGTCGCCCGCCCCAAAACTGGTCGAACGCCTTGTAGCGAATGACCGCGTCCTTCTGGTACGAGGCGAACTGGAACGGACCGGTGCCAATGGGATAGACGTCGGCCGCGTTGGGCGTACCCTTCTTCTGCATCGCCTCGAAGTATTCCTTCGAGAGGACGGAAGCGAAATCCATCGCCATGTTGGCCATGAATGGGGCTTCGGGCCGCTTCAGGGTGAAGCGCACCGTCATGTCGTCGAGCTTTTCGACCTTGTCGACGATGTTGCGCATGCCCATGTCCTCGAAATACGAGAACGTCTGGCCTGCGGTGATCTTGTGGAACGGATGCTTGTCGTCAGCCATGCGGTTCCAGCTGAACAGTACGTCGTCCGCGTTCAGGTCCCGGGTCGGCTTGAAGTTTGCGTTGCTGTGGAACTTGACCCCCTTGCGTAGCTTGAAGGTCACCACCTTGCCGTCGGGAGACACAGTCCACGACTCGGCGAGCCCGGGGACGATGTTGGTCGTGCCGAGCTCGAATTGGACCAGACGGTTGAACATCGGCACCGAGGCCGCATCGAAGGTCGTGCCGGTGGTAAAGAACTGCGGCTGGAACCCTTCCGGGCTGCCCTCGGAGCAGTACACCAGGGTGCCCTTGGCGTGCGCACCCGGGGCAAGCATGGGCGCCAGCGCGGCGAGCGCCGCCACCATGGCGACGCGCATCGGACTGGCGGACGTGACGGATCGAATGTTCATGACTTCCTCGTAGGGGTTGACGCCGCCTGGCGTCAGGCGCGCCAATCCTAGCCGCGTCCTCCGACCCTGGCAACTTGCTTGCGCAGTTTGGGGTGCGAGTCCTACCGGCACGTCGCTAGGTCCCCCGCAGCAGGCGTCGCAGGGCGAAGGTCCCAAATAGCGGCCCCGCTGCGAGGGGGAGGAAGAGATACGCGGCATCAATCCGCGGCTGCAGGAACGTGAGCACCTGGATCGCCGCCACGGTGATCGAGAACCCGATGCCGTTCGCCACCGCAAGGGCCGAGCCCACCAATGCCGGCGGCGCGCTCTGGGCGTTGAGGGCCGAGAACTGGGGCGAGTCGCCCACCACCACCACGCCCCAGAACACCAGAAAGGCCAGGAACACCGGCGTCGGTGCAGCGAACATCCAGGGCGACACCACGCAGCACAGTCCCGAGGCGAGCAACTGCACGAACGCCACGCGGGCGCTTCCGGCGGAGAGCGATAGCCAGCCGCCCGCGACGCAGCCGACGCTACCCGCGGCGATGATGACGAACGCCCAGAGCGAGACGTTGACCCCCGTCTCGCCACGGGCGACGGCGTGCGCGGCAAGCACCAGGGGCACGAACGCCCAGAAGGGATAGAGCTCCCACATGTGCCCGAAGTAGCCGAACGCCGATGCGCGAAAGCGGGCCGATCCGAAGATCGTCGGGAGGGTCGCGGCGCTCACCCGCGCGCCGCGCTTGAGGAACGGCCCATCCGGGACGAAGGCCAGCATGAGCACACCGCCGACGAGCGCCAGCAGCGACACCGCAGCGGTTACGCCGGTCCACGGCAACGCCCGACCGAAGGCCTTGAGAAGGTGCGGGAAGGCGGTTCCCAGCACGAGCGCCCCGACCAGCAGGCCGATGGCATTGCCCAGCCCGCGCTCGTACCAGCCCGCTGCGATCTTCATGCCAATGGGATAGATGCCGGCGAGAAAGAACCCGGTCGCGAAGCGCAGGACCAGCAGCATCGCGAGCTCGTGCGGCATCACCAGCAGGGCAGCGTTGACCAGGGCGCCGAGCACGGAGCATACGAAGAACATGCGCCGCGGAGAGAATCGATCCGCGAGCGCCAGCACCGAGAAGGTCAGTGTGCCCGCCACGAACCCCAGCTGCACCGCGGAGGTGACGTGGCCGAGCGCGTCGGCGCGCAGTCCCCATTCGCGCTGCAGCTCGGGAAGCACGGCGTTGCCTGCAAACCAGAGCGACGTTCCCGCGAATTGCGAGACGGTGATCACCGGCAGGATGCGCGATGGGCGGATAACGTTCGCCTCTGACCTGGCCTCGGCGGGCGGTGACGCGTGCATCGTTCAGGTCCGCCCGCCGTGCACCGGTTGCCATGCGGTATGAGCGTCTCGCGTGGGTGCGCCCCCTTCAGACGTGCGCGTCGCCCGTGCCTGGCACGTGGCGAAGAGGCAGATACCGCTCGCCACGGCAACATTGAGACTTGTCACCGTGCCAAGCAACGGAATGCCGACGATCCGATCGCAGCGCTCGCGCGTGAGTCGGCGCAGACCGCTACCCTCCGCGCCGAGCACCCACGCCACCGGTCCAGAGAGATCGGCGCTGAACAGGCTCTCTCCCCCGGCATCCGCGCCCAGAATCCACACGCCCGCGGCCTTGAGGGTGTCGAGCGCGCGGGCGAGATTGGTGACCGTCACCACCGGTACCGTATCGGCGGCGCCACTGGCCGTCTTTGCGGCCGTAGCCGTCAACCCGACCGAGCGATCCTTGGGCACGATCACCGCCTGCGCACCGAAGGCATCGGCATTGCGCAGGCAGGCGCCGAGGTTGTGCGGATCGGTCACGCCGTCGAGGACCACCAGTAGTGCCGGCGCGGCGAGGTCCGTCAGCACGTCGTCGAGGGTCACGTACGGCTGGGCCGCATCGACCGTCGCCACGACGCCCTGGTGCCGATCGGTGCCCGCGAGCTTGGCGAGACGCTCGGGGTTGACGTGCTGCGCGCGCAGTCCCGCCGCCTCGGCGCGCGCCACGAGGTCGCGCGCCCGCTCGTCATGGCGCTTCTCGGCGACGTAGAGCGCCCGCACCGACTGGGGTCGCTGTCGCAGTCGCGCAGCGACCGCGTGGAAGCCCTGGAGGATGCGGGTTTCGGACATCAGCGGGTGAACGCCGTTCGACGCGCCCAGTGTAGCGCAGCAAGCCGTCCGTCTCGCGCGCCAGGCAGGCGGCACGGCCCACGTGCTACCTTTCGGCAGGACTCCAACGATGCCTGCCGACGTCCGCCTGCTCCTCGAGGGCGCGCTCTTCATGGTCGCCGCCATCCTGCCGATCGTGAACCCGTTCGGCAGCACCCCGGTGTTTCTGGCCATGACCGCGGATTGCTCGCCCGACTTGCGCGCGACCCTCGCGAAGCGCATCAGCATCAACGCAGCCTTGATCCTGCTGGTGTCGGTGTTCATCGGCACCTACGTGCTGGACCTCTTTGGCCTGTCGGTGCCGGTCGTGCAACTCGCCGGCGGCATCCTGGTGTGCGCCATGGGTTGGCGCCTTCTCCAGCAGGACAACCCGGTCGAGTACGTCGCCCGCGCCACACCTCCCTCTCCCGCCGAGGTGTCCAGCCGCGCGTTCTATCCCCTGACCCTGCCGCTCACCGTCGGCCCGGGCAGTATTTCCGTGGCGATCACCATCGGCGCCAACCATCCCGCCGACGTGCGCTCGGCCCTCGCCTATGCCATCGGCCACATCCTGGCGAGCGTGGCTATCGCCTTGACCATCTTCCTGTGCTTTCGCTACGCGGAACGCATGCTCAACGTCATCGGCAAGACCGGCACCAGCGTCGTCCTGCGGCTGTCGGCGTTCATCCTGCTCTGCATCGGGGTGCAGATCGCCTGGAACGGCGCAAGCGCCCTATTCGCGAGCCTTCCGGCGCCGGGGGTGCGTTAAAAACCACGCTACCGCACTCCGGCTTTTCGCAGGATGCCGCGTTCCGCCAGGACGTCGAGCAGCGCGGCGGTGAACCGCGGCACGTCGGTACCGTCGATGTGCGACGTGTCCGGGAGTGGTATGGCGGCGAGCGCCGGCACGTCCAGAAAGTCGATCATCGGCATGGGCGCCACGCGGGCGTACGCGTCCCAGTAGCGGGCACCGGGATAGTTCGCCTCGTCGAGAGCGAGATGCTCGCCGCCCGAGGGCTCGCGGAAGAACACCACCTGGCCGCCGCGCGCCTGGATGACCCGGACCCACGTCGATACCTGTTCCAGCGCCGCGAGCCATGCCTCCGGTGGATCCGGTGGCGTGGTTCGGTAGTACTCCCTCAAGTCGGCAATGCGCCGATCGCGAATGGCGTCGACATTGGTACGCCGGTAGTCGAGCTTGCCGAGTCGATCCGGACGCATGAACACGTAGTCGTTGATCGGAGGGCCATAGCCGGCCAGCCAGCGCCGCACGATTTCCACGACCGCAAACGGCGATCGCATGAATACGAGGTGCTGTTGCAATGGCGTCAGCAGCATGCGGTGGAACCGGCGCGCCAGCGTCCAGCGCTGCCGGTAGTGGTCGAGCCAAGGCTGCTGCATGTCCCAGTGGCGCTGCGCCAGGCCGCGCCCGTCGATGCCGACGATGGCGATGCCGCGAAAGGTCGGATCCTCGGCAAGCGCTCGTAGGGTCGCGATCGGATAAGCGCCGTTGATGGCCAGCATGACGGCGCGCCGCCCGGTGAACGCCGCGATGAGGTCGGGATCGATCGCGTACTGGATCCGCGACGCTCCGAGTAGCGCTACGGCATCGCCATCCCCTCTCAGCCGATCCATCTGCATCGACCAGAGGTCCTTGTCGTCCTGCACCGTGGGCCAGTAGTCCTGACCCCGAAGCCAATGCTCGAACGACGCCATGGCAGCAACCGTCAACAGCAGCGCCATCACCCATGCGGCGAGCCAGCCTCGCTGCATCAGAACTGAAAGTAGATGAAAGCCGGATTGAACCCCGGCGAGAACGCGACCGCGCAGAGCGCCGCGGCGACCGTGCCGGCGCGCACCCACGCCGGAATGTCATCGAGCCACGTCCAGCCGCGCACGTGGGCGCTCAGGACGTGGCCGGCGAGCAACGCGGCGCCGGCGATGAGCGCCACTTCGGCGTGCTGGTAGGGCACCACTGGCGTGGATCCGGGCGGATGCAGGCCGAACATGGTGCCCAGGATCGCCATGGCTTGTCCGACCGAGCTTGCCCGAAAGAACACCACTTCGATGGAGAAGACGATGAACGTGGCGAACGCCAGCATCGCCCGCCCCGGTAACCTGTGCACCCGGCCGAAGTCCCACACCCGCTCGCGGAAGATGCGCTCCAGTACCAGCATCGCCCCGTTGAGTCCGCCCCAAATCACGAAGGTCCAGGCCGCACCGTGCCAAAGGCCACAGAGCAGGAACGTGAACACGAGGTTGGCGTAGCCGCGAACCCGGCCCTTTCGGTAATGGCCGAGGGGCGTGAAAACGTAGTCGCGCAGCCAGCTCGAAAGGGAGATGTGCCAGCGACTCCACAGGTCCGCTATGCCCACGGCGCCGAATGGACTTTCGAAGTTGTAAGGGAGGCGGAAGCCGAACAGCAACGCCGTGCCGATTGCACACAGCGAATACCCTGCGAAGTCGCAGTAGACCTGCAACGAGAAGGTGGTCGCACCCAACCAGGCGTCGGCCACCGTCGGTTCCCCGGAGAGCGCGAACACCCGGTCGGCGACGGGCGCGAAAATGAGGTCGGCAAGCAAGAGCTTGAGGGCGAGGCCGATCACGAACAGCGCCAGGCCCCGGCCGAGCGCTGTATCCATCCAGCGTTTCTCGACATCGCACTGCGGCGCAAAGTCGTAGTAGCGAAGGATCGGTCCCGCCACAAGATGGGGGAAGAAGGTGACGTATAGGCCGTAGTCCAGCATGCTGCGCGACGCCTTGATGCGGCGCCGATACACGTCAACCACGTAGGACAGGCTTTCGAAGGTATAGAAGGAGATACCGACCGGCAGCAGGATGCCGAGATCGAGCGGCTTCCAGTGGATGCTGAACACTCTTGCCAGGTCAATCGCCGTATCGCTGAAGAACTGGGCGTACTTGAAGAACCCCAAGGCACTCAGGTTGACGACGATCGACGCGACCAGCAGCGCGCGACGCCGGTCGGTGCGCTCCATGCGCTCGAGCCACCGCCCCGCCACCCAATCGAAGCCCGTCGTACCCATGAGCAGCAGGACGAAGAACGGGTTCCACGCCGCGTAGAAGGCGTAACTCGCGACGAGCAGCAACACCTTGCGCGCCTTCCAGCCGGATACGAGCCAGTACGCGGCATAGACCGTGCATAGGAAAATCAGAAACGTGAGGGAGTCGAACGTCATGGCGAAAGCGGGCGAACGCAACCCCACCCCCTACGGGCGCGCGGAAAACCGCCGAGTTTACCGGGTCGGTTCCCGTGGAGCCCCGCACGGTACGCGAAGGCGCGGACCGGCGGCCGACCTCCTACCCGCGCCAACCATGGCAGGTCGATCGGGTACGCCGATATAATGCCTCTCGCTGTGACCGCGCCGTGGCCGATGCAACGTCGGACGCATTCGCGCGTCGCGGTGTGATGTGCGCCGTAGGCCCCGGTAGCTCAGTGGATAGAGCAGCCCCCTCCTAAGGGGCAGGTCGGACGTTCGATTCGTCTTCGGGGCGCCCCAACTGCGCGCAAGCACGCGGTATCAGCACTGGCGCCACGTCGATGACCTTCGAGGCCTACAGTGCGTACTGGCGGATCAAGAGGAACGACAGCACACCCCACATCAGCGCGAACAGCGGCGCACCGACACGCAGGAAAATCGCCGAACCGGTACCCGGCAGCGTTCATCACCAGCAGGTTGGTCTGGTAGCCCATGGGCGTCAGGTAGCAGAGATTGCACCCGAACAGCACGGCAAGAATGAATGGCCTTCTGTTGGCGTGGCAGCACATAAGCCTACGCCCGCGCTACAGGGCGCTGCTGAAGACGTTGATGCTCAAGGCCAGTACGGCGATGTTGAAAATAAAGCTCAGTACACCGTGGGCCAATGCGGTACGGCGCATGTGCGGTCCGGTAACGGCGACGTCCGAAACCTGCGACGTCATGCCGATCACGAAGGCGTAGTAGGCGAAGTCGAGGAAGGCAGGCTCCTCGCCGCCAGGGAACTTGAGGCCGCCGCGAGGCTCGTCCTCGCCCTGCTCGGGAATGTAGTACTGGTGCGCGTAGTGAAAGGTGAACAGCGTCTGGATCATCGTCCACGAAAGCACGAGCGCCCCGACCGATAGGGAAAGGTGCGCGACCCGCGGCCACGTCGAAAGCCCCTTCACGTCGGCGACGACGATGGTGATGGCCACGACGCTCGCGCAGGCGGCCGCAAGAACCAGCAGAAAGATTGCAAACCCGCTCTGGTCGTACTCGCGCGCGCGCAAGTGAGTCATCTGCGCATCGGTGCGGAAGATCGTGGTCCACGCGAGCGCGAGGTAGGTGAGCGCCGCCCCGTCCCAGCCGACGAGTAGCCGCTTAGCGAGGCTTACGTCGCTCGACTGGATCAGAAAGATGAGGACACCGACGGCAATGACCACGGCGATGCGCCGTGCCGCGCTCAAACGCACGAACCAGGGGACGTTCGGATCGGCCTTGCGCCGACGTACCATCATCTCCACTCCGAGCACCGGGGTCGCGCAATCATACGCGTCGTCCGCGACTCAGATGCGCTACGCGTCGTCGTCGCGAGTTCTCTCTTCGACCTCCCACGCGTTCCCCGGCCGCGCGTAGCGACGCTCGTCTGTCACTGCGAAGGCGCCCACCGTGGATTGCCAGTCGAATCGACGGATCGCCACGGACCGCGGCGAAACGTTCAGGACGTTGAACGAGTTGCTCTCTCCCCGGCCGCGCGTCGACGTTGCCGTGCCCGCCTGGACCACGATCGCGCTTTTCCCCCCGAGGTCGTAGCGCTGCGCAGTAGTGCCGGTCGCATGCGTATGCATATGCCCAGCGAGCAGGATGTCCGGCAGGCAAGCGCGCCAGTGGCTGAGGGCCATCGAGCCGCGACCGACCAAGTCGACGGCGTCGGCATCCTCCAGGTGGAACGGATGATGGGTCACGACAATACGCACGTGAACATCGTCCATTCGACAAAACAGGGCGCGTGCACGCCGCATCTGCTCGACATTGATCCGTCCTCCCTTGAAGGTGAGCGAGCGCGCGGTGTTGACCCCAACGACGACGATCTCATCATCGACGAACGACGGCTCGACATCGCTCCCGATGTAGCGCCGGTACCGCGCGAGAGGCGACACGAAACGACTGACCACGTCGTAGAGCGGAATATCGTGGTTGCCAGGAACGATCACCTTGGGCGCCGGCAACGTCTGCAGGAAGGCGCGCGCTGCCAGGAACTCCCGGGGTCGCGCCCGTTGGGTCAGGTCGCCCGAGACGGCGATGACGTCGGGCCGCAAGGCCTCCACGCTCCGGGTAAGGCCGGCGACGACCTGCGGATCGACCCGGCCAAAATGGAGGTCGGAGACGTGAACGATCGTGCGCATGGGCGGCTCACCGCCTCTGCGCCGACACCTGGGATGGCACCAGGACCGCCAACGCCCGCGGCTCGATGACGTAGGCGAGCGGCGTGTCGAGCCGGTTGACTTCCCCATCCGTCGCGACCATCAAGCTCGTTCGCCGGGCGGCGATGCGCACCTCCGTCGCACAGAACGTCTCGAAATCGTGCCCCTGCCGCAATCGGCCGACGAGCGCTCGCGCCGCAAGCACGAGCAAGCCAAGCCGGTCGGACCGCTTCACTACATGGACGCTCAGGTGCCCCGCGGTCAGGCACGCCCGCTCGCCAAGCTCGAGCCCGTCGAGGATGTAGCTGTTGTTGCCGATGAACACCAGGGGTGTCCGATAGGAGCGCGTGCGTGCATCCGTGGTCAGCTGCACCTGCATGAATGGATAGCGCCGCAGCGCTCCGACCGCCGCCCATAGGAAAGCCGGCCACTTGGCGTGTCCGAGCCGCTGGGTAATCGCTTCGCGCGCGCGCACGACCTGCGGATAGAGCCCGAGGCTCGAATTGTTGACGAACAGCCGGCCGTTCACCCGAGCCACGTCGACACGCGTCACCCGGCCCCCGCACGCCACCTCGACTGCCTGCTCGAGGTCGAGCGGAATCCCCATGTCTTTTGCGAAATGATTAAGCGTGCCGAGAGGCAGGACGCCAAGAACGACGTCCGTGTCCACGAGAGCCCCCGCTACCGCATTGATGGTGCCGTCGCCACCCCCCGCGACGATCACCTGCGGCGATTCCGCGCGGGCGTCCTCGGCTGCCTTGGCTACGTCAGTGCCTTCCGGAAGGAGCCGAACCTCAGCCTTCACCCCATGGCGAGCAAAATGGGCGCGTAACGTACCAACTGGATCGTCTCCCATCGACCCCGCGCCATGGTTCAAAAGGACGATGTGCGTC
>JBDSND010000196.1:0-25261 GCA_039915505.1 Casimicrobiaceae bacterium | reverse complement strand
ACATGCCAACCATGCCGGCACGTCGAAGCACGGCGGGGTGATTGCGCTCGCCGGCGACGACCACGGCGCCAAGTCCTCGACCCTACCGCACCAGTCGGATCACATGTTCTCGGCGGCGATGATGCCGGAGCTCTATCCGTCGTCAGTGCAGGAGATCCTCGATCTCGGCCTGCACGGCTGGGCCATGTCGCGCTACTCCGGTCTCTGGGTGGGATTCAAGTGCGTGGCCGATACCGTCGAAAGCTCGTCGTCGGTGTACGTGGACCCGACCCGCACCAAGATCATCGTCCCCGACGACTTCCCCTTGCCTCCGGACGGGCTATCGATCCGCTGGCCCGATGGCTTCCTGGAAACCGAAGCCCGGATGCAGAACTACAAGATCTACGCGGCACTGCACTACTGCCGGGTCAACCAGCTCAACCGCATCGTTATCGGCGCCGTCGACCGGCCCGCGCGCTTCGGCATCGTCACCAGCGGCAAGAGTTATCTCGATGTGCGCCAGGCCCTCGACGACCTCGGCATCAGCGAGGCCGACTGCGACGAGATCGGCATCCGGGTGTTCAAGGTGGCGATGCCCTGGCCGCTCGAGCCGGAGGGCGTGCGGCACTTCGCCGAAGGTCTCGCGGAGATCCTGGTCGTCGAGGAAAAGCGCCAGGTCGTCGAGTACCAGCTGAAGGAGCAGCTCTACAACTGGCGGGAGGACGTGCGACCGCGAGTGGTCGGCAAGTTCGACGAAAAGGGCGAATGGGTGCAGCCGCACGGCGACTGGTTGCTGCCAGCGCTGTCGGAGCTCACCCCGGCGATGATCGCGCGGGTCATCGCCCAGCGCCTCGAGCGCCTCGACCTGCATCCGCGGCGCTGGGAGCAGGTGAAGGCCCGGGTCGATTGGATCAATGCCAAGGAGGCGGCCCTCGCCCGCTCCCGCATCATGCTCGAGCGCAAGCCCTGGTTCTGCTCGGGCTGTCCGCACAACACCTCCACCAACGTGCCCGAGGGAAGCCGCGCCACCGCGGGCATCGGCTGTCACGTGATGGCGATCTGGATGGACCGCTCGACCTCCACGTTCACGCACATGGGTGGCGAGGGCGTGCCATGGATCGGCCAGGCGCCGTTCACCGAGGAGCAGCACATCTTCGCCAACCTCGGCGACGGCACGTACTACCACAGCGGCATCCTGGCGATCCGTGCCGCGGTGGCGGCCGCGGTCAACATCACCTACAAGATCCTCTACAACGACGCGGTCGCCATGACCGGCGGCCAGCCTTTCGACGGGCCGCTCACGCCCGGCGATGTCGCCCGCCAGGTGGCGGCCGAGGGTGTCCGCAAGATCGTGGTGGTCACCGACCAGCCCGACAAGTATCCGTCGGGCTATTTCGCCGGCGACGTCGCCGTGCATCATCGCGACGACCTCGACGCGGTGCAGCGCACCCTGCGCGACGTCGCGGGCTGCACGGTGCTGCTCTACGACCAGACCTGCGCGGCGGAAAAACGGCGGCGCAGGAAGCGTGGCAAATTTCCCGATCCCGCCAAGCGGGTGGTGATCAACGACCTGGTGTGCGAAGGCTGCGGCGACTGCGGCGTGAAGTCGAACTGCGTCGCGGTCGCACCGCTCGAGACCGAGTTCGGCCGGAAGCGAACCATCGACCAGAGCGCGTGCAACAAGGACTACTCGTGCCTCAACGGGTTTTGCCCGAGCTTCGTGACCGTCGAGGGCGGCAGTCTCCGCAAGCCCGACAAGGCCGAGGCCGGTACGTTTCCCGACCTGCCCGAGCCGAGTCTGCCGTCGACCGCCGAGCCCTACGGCATCGTGGTGACCGGCATCGGCGGCACCGGGGTGGTCACCATCGGAGCACTGATCGGCATGGCGGCGCATCTCGAAGGCAAGGGCTGCAGCGTGCTCGACATGACCGGCCTCGCGCAGAAGAACGGCGCGGTCGTCTCGCACGTCCGCATCGCCGATCGTCCCGACGCCCTGCACGCCACGCGCATCGCCGCCGGGGACGCGAAGCTGGTGCTGGCGTGCGACATCGTCACCGGCGTCGGCCAGGAGCAACTCGCCAAGATGCGCAAGGGCTTCACCAAGGCGCTGGTCAACACCGCCCTGGTCATGCCGGCGGGGTTCACCCGCGATCCGGACATGGCCTTTCCGCTCGGCTCGATGGAACGCGAGATCGAGAACACGGTTGCGCCGCACGACGCCGAATTCCTCGACGCGACCAAGCTCGCCACGGGTCTCATGGGCGATTCCATCGCCACCAACCTGTTCATGGTCGGCTTCGCCTACCAGCGCGGCCTGTTACCAGTGACCAGCGCGGCGATCCTGCGGGCGATCGAATTGAACGGCACCGCGATCGAGTCGAACAAGCAAAGCTTTCAGTGGGGACGGCTCGCGGCCATCGATCCCGCGCGCGTCATCGCCGCCGCGATCAGTGCGGATAAACCCGATTCGCAGCGCCTCTCGGAATCGGTGGACGAAGTGATCGCGCGGCGCGCAGCCTTCCTGGTCGATTACCAGGACGCCGCCTATGCGCGGCGCTACACCGATCTCGTGGCACGGGTGCGCGCCACGGAGGACAGTCGCGCCTCCGGCAAGACCGCGCTGACCGAGGCGGTGGCCCGGGCATACTTCAAGCTCCTCGCGATCAAGGACGAGTACGAGGTTGCGCGGCTCTATGCTGAGACCGATTTCGTCGACCAGGTGGCGCGTCGCTTCGAAGGAGACTATCGGCTGGTGTTCCATCTCGCGCCGCCGCTCACCACCAAGGCCGACGGCGGGTTCGGCGAACCGCGCAAGAAGGAGTTCGGGCCGTGGATGATGAAGGCGTTCCGGGTGCTCGCCAAGCTACGGCGGGTGCGCGGCACCGCGCTCGACGTATTCGGGCGCACCGCTGAGCGGCGCATGGAGCGGGCGCTGATTGGAGAGTACGAATCCCTGGTCGACGAAATCCTGCGCGGCGTGTCAGCCCGCAATCACGACGTCGCCGTCGAGCTTGCCTCGTTGCCGGAGCGGATGCGCGGTTATGGCCACGTCAAGGCGCGCAATGTCGAGGCCCTGAAAACCGAGCAGGTGGAGTTGCTCGCGCGCTTTCGCGGCGTCACCCCCATCAAGCCGATCAAGGTCCTCGCCGCCGCGTGACACCGCCACCGTGCCGATCCACCCCCGAGGGGCGTCGCGGCGCCGAGCGCGGCCGTCGATGGCATGCGGTCGTCGGGCAGTCTGCGGATTCGATGGTGCGGCCAAATGACCCCGGCACCATGGCGGCGCGGGTGCACCCCTCCCGGAGGCGGCGCGGTCCGAGATCGCGCGCCGGGCGTCCGACCTGGTGTGGAGATCAGCCGCAGCGCCGCAAGCGCAGCGCTCCAGCCCCGCCGAGCAGCAGCATCAGCACGACCAGCATTTCGCGGGATGTGACCGGGACAGCTGGGGCAGTACTTGGATCGAAGGGCAGTACAGCGAGCGCCGCCGCGACGCGGTTGGCGCAGCTGCCAAACGGGCCGGCGCAGCGGTACAGCACCGCGCGGGTCGAGCAGTTATAGACCACGAAGTACTCGACGGCAGTCGCCTGCCCCGGTGGATTGCCACCCACCCAGGCGTAGGCCCCGATCAAAGCACCCGCCGGCTGGGCCGTAGCGATGGGAATCTTGTATTCGCCGCTGAAGTCGTTGTTGCTGTTGGTGTCGGGACCGAACGTGCCGATCACCGACCCGGCGGCGTCGTAGGCCGCGCCGAACTCGAAATGGTTGCCGGCGCCGGTCCAGCTGACGTCGAGATTGGCATTGGCATTACAGTCCGCGCTCGCGCTCAGGCCGGCCGTGCCCGCGCTCACGGCAAGCGCCGGGCTCGTCCATGCCGCCGTGAGCAGGCAAGCGCAGGCGAGCAGATTTCTCAGGCCGACGAGAAGGGGGATGGGCATCGGGGTGTCGCTAACGCCCGGAAACGGGTGGGGCGCGTGCTGATGCATTGTATCGGCATCATGGCGGGGGTACGACATTGACCGCCGGGCAGGCGCGTTTGGCAGGTTTTCCCGTGGTGGTCGCGCAACACTCGACGGTGGGCTGATCGTCGCTACGGGCACACTATCAGGGCCAACCCACCGAATCATGCTGTTTCCTGAACTTTCGTCGTCATTTGGCGACACCTCACCTCGGACCGATCCGCTGCCAGCAGCGCGCGCATGGTTTGCCGGTCAGGGCTGGCGTCCCTTTCCCTTCCAGGAGACTGCCTGGTCGGCCTGGGCCATCGGCAAGAGCGGACTGGTACATGCCCCAACCGGCATGGGCAAGACCTACGCCGCCGCCCTCGCGCCGCTCGTCCTCGGACCCCGAGGAGGCCCCGACGCCCCGCCACCGCTTGCCCTGCTCTGGATCACGCCGCTGCGCGCCCTTGCCGGCGACAGCAGCCTAGCCCTCGACCGTGCCGCACGCGCCCTCCAGCCGCACTGGACCGTGGATGTGCGCACCGGCGACACCGCCGCCGGGGCCCGCGCCCGGCAGAACCGCCGCCTCCCCACCGCACTCGTCACTACCCCGGAAAGTCTCACCCTGCTGCTCTCGCGCCCGGACTGGGTGGAGCGCTTCGCCGCGCTCGACACCGTGGTCGTCGACGAGTGGCACGAGCTGCTGTCGACCAAACGCGGTGTGCAGGTCGAGCTCGCCCTTGCCCGGCTGCGTGGGACGCGCCCGGGGCTGCGCACCTGGGCACTGTCGGCAACCCTCGCCAATCTCGACGTCGCGCTCGCGTGCCTGATCGGTGTCACGGCGGAGCCGGGCACGATCGTCAAGGGTTTCGACATGAAGGAGATCGTGATCGACACGCTTCGGCCTCGCTCCATCGAGCGATTTCCATGGGCCGGGCACATCGGCCTGCGGTTGCTGCCGCAAGTCATCGCCGCGATCGAGCGGGCCCGCACCACCCTCGTGTTCACCAACGTGCGCTCGCAATGCGAGGCGTGGTATCGCGCCATCCTCGACGCCCGGCCGCACTGGGCGGGCCAAATCGCGCTGCACCACGGCTCGCTCGAACGCAGCGTGCGCGAATGGGTGGAGGATGGGCTGCGCAACGAGCGCCTGCGGGCAGTGGTGTCGACGTCGAGCCTCGACCTCGGCGTCGATTTCGCCCCGGTCGAGCAGGTGCTGCAGATCGGCAGTCCCAAGGGCGTGGCGCGGCTGTTGCAGCGCGCCGGTCGCAGCGGTCACCAGCCAGGCGCGGTCTCGCGAGTGAGCGTGGTCCCGGCGCAGGCGCTGGAGCTGGTCGAGGCCGCCGCGGCCCGCACCGCCGCCATCGACCGCAACCTGGAAGCGCGGGTGCCGCTCGAGGCTCCGCTGGACGTATTGATCCAGCATCTCGTCACGTGTGCCGCCGGGGGCGGCTTCGCTCCCGCCGTGCTGCTCGCGGAAGTGCGCACCACCCACGCCTATCGCGACCTCGACGCCGCCGACTGGCAGTTCGCGCTCGATTTCGTGATCCACGGCGGGGCCAGTCTCAACGCCTACCCGGAGTACCGACGGGTCGTGATCGACGCCGACGGCATCGCCCGCGTGCCCGACGCGCGGATCGCCCGTCGACATCGCCTGGGCATCGGCACCATCGTCAGCGACAACAGCATCGTGGTGCAATTCCAGAACGGCGTACGACTGGGCCACGTCGAGGAGGACTTCGTCGCCAGACTCGCGCCCGGCGACTGCTTCGTGTTCGCCGGCCGCGTGCTGGAGTTCGTTCGCGTGCGCGAGCTGACTGCCTGGGTGAAGCTCGCCAGGAGTAGCAAGGGCGTGGTGCCGCGCTGGATGGGCGGCACGATGGCACTGTCCACCGAGCTCGCCGACGGCACGCGTGCGCTGATTGGCGCGGCACGCTCAGGACACTACGATTCGCCCGAGCTCGCGCTGGTGCGACCACTCCTCGAACTCCAGGCACGCTGGTCGGCGCTGCCCGCCGCGGACGAGTGGCTGGTCGAGACCATCACGACCCGCGAAGGCCACGGCATCTTCGTCTATCCGTTCGAAGGACGGCTGGCTCATCTCGGCCTCGCGACACTGTTCTCGTACAGGCTGTCGCGTGAGGTGCAACGCACCTTCTCGATCACCGCCAACGACTACGGCTTCGGCCTGGTCTCCCCCACGCCGGTGCCGCTCACCCTCGGCACGCTCGGCCCGCTGCTGGCGGCACCCGGCGTGGATGCCGACATCCTTGCCGGCTTGAACGCCACCGAGCTCGGTCGCCGCCAGTTCCGCGAGATCGCACGGGTCGCGGGCTTGGTCTTTCAGGGCTATCCTGGCCAGCCGCATCCGCAGCGCCAGCTGCAGGCGTCGAGCGCCCTGCTGTACGACGTATTCGCCGAATACGATCCCGACAACCGCCTGCTCGCCCAGGCCATCGACGAGGTTCTCGCGCGCAGGCTCGAAGCGCCGCGCTTGCATGCGGCCCTCGCGCGACTGCGTCGTAGCAAGGTGGTACTCCGGGCGCCGCGTCGCCCGACCCCGTTCGCGTTTCCGCTGCTGGTGGAAATTTTTCGCGACAAGCTCAGCACCGAAGCGCTCGAGGCCCGGGTCGCGCGCATGGTCGCGGAGCTCGAGAAGGCCGCCGCGGGGTGACGGGCCGATGCGCCGACGCGCGCCCGCGGCTATCGGCACTGGTTGGTCGCGGTTCAGCAGGCGTACCACGCCTCCGGACCTCCTTCGATTCGTGCACCGCCGCAGGAAAAACGTGGTGCGCTATGGGTCGCCCGGCTAAGCCATAGCCCGGCACGGCCGGGGCGCGTACGATACGCGGCTCTCCGCTCGCACCAAGGACCCGCCGTGCATTCCAATCCCTTCGATCTCACCGGTCGCGTCGCCCTCGTCACCGGGGCCTATCGCGGCCTGGGTCTCGCGATCGCGCGCGGGTTCGCCCAGCGCGGGGCGATGGTCGTCCTGAACGGCCGCAATCCCGACGCGCTGGCCGCTGCCCGTGCATCCCTGCGCAGCGAAGGACTCGAGGTCGACATCGCGCCCTTCGATGTCACCGACCGGCCTGCCATCGTGGCCGGCGTCGAGGAGCTCGAGGCGCGTCATGGCCGCATCGACGTGCTGGTCAACAATGCCGGCATCCAGCGTCGCGCACCCTTGGTCGACTTTCGGCAGGACGACTGGGATGCGGTGATCGCCACCAACCTGACCGCGCCGTTCGTGGTGAGCCAGGCGGTATTGCCCGGCATGATCGACCGCCGCGCCGGCAAGATCATCCACATCGCGTCGCTCATGTCCGAGTTGGGCCGCGCCACCATCGTCGCCTATACCGCGGCCAAGGGCGGCGTGCGGCAGTTGACCCGGGCAATGGCGGTGGAGCTCGCGCCGCACAATATCCAAGTCAACGCGATCGGCCCGGGCTACTTTGCCACCGAGATGAACCGCGCGCTGATCGACAATCCGGAGTTCAATGCCTGGGTGTGCAAGCGCACGCCAACCGGCCGCTGGGGTCAGCCGCCCGAGATCGCCGGCTTGGCGGTATTCCTCGCCTCGGCAGCGTCCGATTACATGACGGGGCAGCTGCTGATGATCGACGGCGGCATGAGCATCGCGCTGTAGTTCTCGCTGCGCGCCACGCTGGAGAACGTGCTCTTTCCGATCGACATCCTGAAGCTGCAGCGGCGCGACTAACAGAATCCGGCGCAGGAGCTCCTGGTGCGGGTGGGCTTGGCGGCCTTCGAGCTCAGGTGTGGTATCCGGCCGCTCAGCCGCGGCCGTCCGGCTCGGCGCGGGTCAACGCCTCCCGCCAACGGAGTCCAGCGAGGGTCGCCCCTCGAGGGTGGTATTCGCAGCCGATCCAGCCGGCGTAGCCGAGCTCGTCGATCAGCCGGAACATGTAGCGAAAATCAACCTCGCCGACATCCGGCTCGTGGCGCCCCGGCACCGAGGCCACCTGGATATGGCCGATGTCAGGCAGCCAACGCTGCAGCTTTTCGGTGAGCGCACCCTCGACTCGCTGGGCGTGATAGAGGTCCATCTGCGCCTTGAGGTTCGGCGCCGCGACCTCGCTGCGGATTGCGTGCACCTCTGCCTGCCGGCTATAGAAATAGTTCGGCACGTCGCCCGGGTTGAGGGCCTCGAGCAGGAGCGTGACGTCGAGCGCCTGCGCCTCGCGGCACGCCCAGCGCAGGTTGTCGATCAGCACGGCGCGATGCTCCTCGTGCCGCTGCGCGTGCATCGCGTGGTCGACCGCGGACGGCACCACACCGGCCATGACGTGCACGTTCGGACACGCGAGCGCGCTCGCATACGCGAGCGCCGTGGCGATGCTGGCGCGAAACTCGTCGCGCCGTTCCGGCAGCGCCGCCAGGCCGCGATCGCCCGCCTCGAAGTCACCGGGCGGGGCATTCATGAGCACCAGGCGAAGGTCGTGGGCCTGTAGCGCTTTCGCGATATCGGCAGCCCGATGCGCGTAACCGAACATGAACTCCACGGCGGTGAAGCCGGCATCCGCGGCCGCCGCGAAGCGCTCGAGGAACGGCACCTCGGTGAACAGCATCGAAACGTTGGCGGCAAAGCGCGGCATGACGACCTCCGCAAATGGGTAATGGGGTCAGATTACATTAACGCCGCGGAGTGACCCGGTCCGAATCCGCGCTAACGGGCGCTGAGTGGGGTCCGTGATGGGGGTTCCTTAATGGCGGTTCCTTTTTAAGGGGTCAAATTACTTTATGGTTGTCCGGCTCCGGCCATGGGGTCAATAACTCTACCGATCCCAATCAGGAGTTGGTCCACGCAGTTCGTAAAGTAATCTGACCCCATTACGTCATGACCGCCGGCATCGCGCCGCGCAAACACCAACGTCGCATTCCATGGATCCCCCCTTCGATGACCGACCCCCGCCGATGCCTGACGCTGGAGACGCGCTCGGCTACCGCACCCAGCTCGCCGGCGAGGGCGTGGTCCTGCTCGCCGAGCGCGCGCTGTTTTGGCCGCTGGCGCAGACGCTATTGGTCGCCGACGTGCATCTCGGCAAGGCGGCGACCTTCCGGGCGGGCGGCATCCCCATCCCGCGGGGCGCGACGGCTTCCGATCTCGCCCGGCTGACCGGTCTCCTGGCCCGCAGCGGGGCGCGCCGTTTGGTCGTGCTGGGCGATTTCTTGCACGCCGCCGCCGGGCGGGTCACGGCGCTCGACGCAGCGTTCGTCGCTTGGCGCGCACAGCACGCTTCGCTCGCAATCACCCTGGTGCGCGGCAACCACGACACCCACGCCGGCGATCCCCCGCCCGCCTGGGGGATCGAGGTCGTCGCCGAGCCACATCTGGCCGCTCCGTTTCTGCTCTGCCACACCCCAGCGCAGCCGCCGACCGGCTACGCCCTTTGCGGGCACGTACACCCAGGGGTATGGGTCGGCTCCCCGGTCGGCTTCGACCGGGCCCGCCTGCCCTGCTTCGTGCTGGGAGGCAAGCGCGCCCTGCTGCCGGCATTCGGACGGCTCACCGGGCTCGCCTTGGTAACGCCGCAGGCCGACGAGCGGATCGTGGCCATCGCCGGCAGCCGGCTATTTGCCCTGCCGCCGCGCCATCTGTAGCCGACGAAGCCGACCCGGATTGGCGGGCCCGCACCGGGAGGTCGATGGCTTGTATCGAAGTTTCCGCACGGGACGAAGGGTAGCTAAGGCCGAGTCACGCGCACCGTCGGGGACTCGCAGGCCCTCCGCAGGTCCGCCCGCACTGGGACGGCGAGTTTCAATCCCGGTCGCTCCGCGCGCAATGGACGCGCCGGATGCGTAGAGGCGTCCGTTCGCAGCACGAGGCCGAACCAACGGGATGGCACCGCCTCCAATCTTGAACAGATCCTGACGTGCGTCGTTGCGATGCAACAAAACGCTGGAAATCCCCCCCTCCGCGGCTGTCTTGTCTTGAACCGCCCAAAACTTAGGCTAATCGCGGCCGGCCATGTTGCGGTGCGTGACCACCATGGGTAGCAAAAGCCCCTGGCGACTGTCGCAAATCTGCAACGTAACGCCCAAAATTTTTTACCCGGGTGGTGCAGTGGATATGTCGGTGGGCAACCAGTGGAGGAACTCGGCATAATCCCCGATAATGCATCCAACCTGTTGATATAACGTAATTTTTAAACGACTCGCATTGTTGACTAAATAGTCCTTGCTATCCGCCCGCCCGGACACTATTCTTTGTGGACACGACACGTTCGAACACAAGATCTAGTAGATTTCGAGTGTGAGAGGCGCCGGGAGGTGACGCGGACGGGAGGGTGCGAAAACGCCGCCCCGAGGCCACGCAGCGGACTCCGGATCGGGACCTTGCGCCAAAACCAGACCTAGGCAATCCGATCGGCGCGGGATAAGCCCCCCAGCCACCGCATGCGCCGGAAAACAGCACGATTTCACCAGGAGAGCATCCCTATGCAGCTTGTCAGCGCGTCCTCGGCCACCAGCCCGGAGCCGCCCCGCGATTTCCTCGCCGGCGAACCCGGAAGCGCCACCGCGCCCAGCGCAGACCCGCGCTTTGCACAGTACAAGGTCATCCGCCGCAACGGCGCCGTGGTTGGGTTCGAGCCGGCCAAGATCTCGATCGCCATGACCAAGGCGTTCCTCGCGGTTAACGGTGGCCAGGGTGCCGCCTCGGCCCGGGTGCGCGACGAGGTCGCCAAACTGACCGACCTGGTGGTGGTGGCCCTGATGAAGCGCAAGCCCGAGGGCGGCGCCATCCATATCGAGGAAATCCAGGACCAGGTCGAACTCGCCCTGATGCGCGGCGGCGAGCACGAGGTGGCACGTGCCTACGTGCTCTACCGGGAGAAGCGCTCGCAGGAGCGCGCCCACGAGCGCGCTGCCAAGTCGGCACCCGCCGAAAGCACCATCATGGTGGTCGACGCTGGCGTGCAGAAGCCCCTCGACCTCGACCGCATGACCGCGCTGATCGCCGATTCCTGCGCCGATCTCGCCGACGTGGAGCCCGACCGGATCTTCAAGGCGACCCTCAAGGACCTCTACAACGGCGTGCCGATGGATGAGGTGCGCAAATGCGTGGTGCTCGCCGCCCGCACCCTGATCGAGAAGGACCCGGCCTATGGCTTCGTGACCGCGCGCCTCCTGCTCGACAGCATCCGCTTCGAGGCCCTCGGAGAGGAAGCGACCCAGGCCGAGATGGCCACCAAGTACGCGGAGTACTTCCCGCGCTTCATCAAGCACGGCATCAAGATCGGGCTGCTCAACGAAGCCCTCGCGCAGTACGACCTCGGCACGCTCGGCAAGGCGCTCTCCGCAAGCCGCGACCTCCAGTTCGGCTACCTAGGCCTGCAGACGCTCTACGACCGCTACTTCCTCATCGACCAGCTCGAGGGTAACGGCCGCCGCTTCGAGCTGCCGCAGTGCTTCTTCATGCGCGTCGCCATGGGCCTCGCCCTGAACGAGGTGAACCGCGAAGAGCGCGCCATCGAGTTCTACAACGTGCTGTCGACCTTCGACTTCATGTCGAGCACCCCGACCCTGTTCAACTCAGGCACCCATCGCTCGCAGCTGTCGTCGTGCTACCTCACCACCGTCTCCGACGACCTCGATGGCATCTACGAGGCGATCAAGGAAAACGCGCTGCTGTCCAAGTTCGCCGGAGGCCTCGGCAACGACTGGACCAATGTGCGCGCCATGGGCTCGCACATCAAGGGCACCAACGGCAAGAGCCAGGGCGTGGTGCCCTTCCTCAAGGTGGTGAACGACACTGCGGTCGCGGTCAACCAGGGTGGCAAGCGCAAGGGCGCGGTGTGCACCTACCTCGAGACTTGGCACCTCGACATCGAAGAATTCCTGGAGCTGCGCAAGAACACCGGTGACGACCGCCGCCGCACCCACGACATGAACACCGCGAACTGGATTCCGGACCTGTTCATGAAGCGGGTGATGGAAGCCGGCAACTGGACGCTGTTCTCACCGGCCGACGTGCCCGACTTGCACGATCGCTGGGGACGAGACTTCGAGACGGCATACCGGCGCTACGAGGACAAGGCCGCGCGGGGCGAGCTCAAGCTGCACAAGACCATCCCCGCGCTGCAGTTGTGGCGGAAGATGCTGTCGATGCTGTTCGAGACGGGGCATCCCTGGATCACCTTCAAGGATGCGTGCAACGTTCGCTCGCCGCAGCAGCACGTCGGCGTGGTGCACAGCTCCAACCTCTGCACCGAGATCACCCTGAACACCAGCGAGACCGAGATCGCGGTGTGCAACCTGGGCTCGGTCAATCTGCTCGCGCACATGAAGAAGGTCGGCCAGGCTGCGGAAGCGCGCTACGAGCTCGACCAGGCCAAGCTGCAGGCGACCATCCGCACCGCGATGCGCATGCTCGACAACGTCATCGACATCAACTACTACGCGGTCACCAAGGCGCGCAACTCCAACCTCAAGCATCGTCCGGTGGGCCTGGGCATCATGGGCTTCCAGGACTGCCTGCACCTGTTGCACCTGCCCTACGCGTCCGACGGCGCCCTCGCCTTCGCCGACACGTCGATGGAAGTGGTGTGCTACTACGCGTACCTCGCCTCCACCGAACTCGCCGAGGAGCGCGGCAAGTATCCGTCGTACCGCGGCAGCCTGTGGGATCGGGGCATCCTGCCCCAGGACTCGCTGAAGCTGCTGCGCGAGGCGCGCGGCGGTTACCTCGAGGTCGACGATTCGTCGGCGATGAACTGGGACGGCCTGCGCGCGCGTATCCGCGAGCACGGCATGCGCAACTCCAACTGTGTCGCGATCGCCCCGACGGCGACGATTTCCAACATCATCGGCGTCGGCGCTTCGATCGAGCCCGAATACCAGAACATCTACGTCAAATCGAACCTCTCGGGCGAGTTCACGGTGGTGAACGAGCACCTCGTGGCCGAGCTGAAGAAGCTCAACCTGTGGGACGAGGTGATGGTCGCCGACCTCAAGTACTTCGACGGCTCGCTCGCCAAGATCGACCGCATCCCGGCGGCGTTGCGCAAGCTCTACGCCACCGCGTTCGAGGTCGACGCGAGCTGGGTGGTGGAAGCGGGGGCGCGCCGGCAGAAGTGGATCGACCAGGCGCAGAGCCTGAACATCTACATGGCCGGAGCCTCGGGCAAGAAGCTCGACGAGACCTACAAGCTCGCGTGGGTGCGCGGTTTGAAGACCACCTACTACCTGAGGACCCTGGCGGCGACCTCGGCGGAGAAGTCGACCGGCCAGGGCGGCGAGCTCAATGCGGTGTCGTCGTCCGGCGGCGCGCTGAGCGAACCGGAACCGAAGGCCTGCCTTATCACCGACCCGACGTGCGAGGCGTGCCAGTAACCCTGGCACCTTTCCTGGCGATGACACCGCACAAGCGCGGCAGCATGGGCGACGGGGACACGCAAGTGGCCTCGCAGGGTCCATGGGTGTGGAGGCTGGCCCAGGCATGAACAGCATCAACTACGGCGGCCTGGTGTTTACCAATCCCGTACCCGTCGCCTACGCGCTGCCCCCCACGGATCCCGGCATCTTCGCGATCCAGGTGCGCAGCCTGAGCTATGGCCCCATGCCCTATCAGCCCATCGCCTTCGGCGCCTCCGACAACCTCGCCGCCGTGGTGTTCGAGACCGATCCGGCGTTCGAGCGCTGGCAGGCCCATCGCCTCGCCGGGGGCGGACTGTTCGTGTCGTACTGCATGCTGCGCTATCAGTCGGAGTCGTACCGCGATTCCATGCTGGCCGAGCTCGCCGCCCAGTACCTGCCGGGGGGCGGCGCGCTCACCCGCCCGCTGGAGCCGGCCCGGCCCGCCCTGCGGGACGTCGAATGAGGGTGAATCGACAGCTGCTGTCGCTGTCAGGTGGCGTAGCCCTGACGGGCGACTGGCGCGTTGTGGCAGGGACGGCCGGCGCCGCCGGCCGGATGGATGGTGGACAGCTTCCAGGACGGGATCAACACCCGCCACATTCGTGCCGTTATTACAGGCCGTCTTGGCGGCAAGCGTGGCACACGACGTACCGGCAGGCACGTACGTCGGCAAGGCAGGACCGCGACCGGGCGAAAGCCCGGCGGGGATGGGCGTAATGGACGCGCGCAGGCTGGTCACGACGCGTCCCGCGCCCGCGAGGCAACGGATAGGACCGCACCGCGGAACCCGGACAGGAGGGTGAAACGATGAACGCCAAGACCGACGGTTGGGAGCACTACACCGACGATACGGGCCGGCGCCACTGGCGCTGGCCGGCATCCGACGTGAGGGATGTACGCCTGAAGGCGGAGGGGCAGTACCGTAACGTGCCTGTGCCCGAGCCTTCACGGGCTCGCGAGATCCCGAAACGGGACCGTGGCGAATAGCAGCATCCCCAGGAGGTCGTGCGGTGGCCCCGGAAAAGCGGTGGTCGTCGCTGGCGGCCCGTGCGCCGAGGAAGGCGGACAACCGCCGGCGCGCAGGCCGCCCTGTTCATCAACGCCCGACGGAGGTTAGAAGTGGCCAGATACGAAAGTTTGCCTCGGCATGTCATCGAGGCCCGGTATCTCGGTGATTACAAGGTTTGGCTGGAATTCAACGACGGCCGCAAAGGCGTGGTCGACCTCGCCGACGAGCTCTACGGCGAGCACTTCGAGCAACTGCGCGATCGCACCCGCTTTGCGGATTTTTACCTCGACTATGGCCTGGCCACCATCGCCTGGCATCAGGGCGTCGATTTCGCGCCCGACTACCTGTACGAGAAGTTGCACGCCATGCATTGAACCCCACCGCCGCTCCCGCCGCCCGCCAAGAGGCGACACACCCCTCACGCCTTCGGGCGTGGGGTGGTGCAGCAACCGCAGGGGACCGATCGGTGCAGCAAGCGCAGCAAGGGCTGCAGCCTGGGGAGGCGGCGGCCTGGAGTTAGTTGGCGCCCTGGCTGCCAGGATTCGGCCGTTCGGGGGCAAGGAGGCAGTACACGCAGCATGTCGTTCGCGCCGTTGACGCCGCGCGCATCACCTCACCCTTGTGGGAGGCACGATGGTTTCGGTCTGGTGGCTGGTCTTGGCGGTCTTGATGGGCGCGTACGCCGGTGCGCTCCTGGTGGGCCTCATGGCGATCAACGCGGGCAACGACGACGCGGAGGACGACGCGATCGCGGCCGATGCGGACGACGAGGATGCGCGACTGGTGGCGTGAGAGGGCGATTCTAATGGCGTAAAGATCGCGACCAAACCATGCACCCGTTACCCGGGTGCTGGCCCCCTTTGACACCCTCGGCCCTCTCGACGCAACGACCGATTGCACGCCACGACTTTCACGAAAACTCCGCACGCAACGACCGCTTGACGACCTCCACCACCCGACAAATGTTTGAAAAAGCAGTTACTTGCAACATTGAAATGGTATCTATCGCACCCCATATCAGCCGTTCCAGGAGATCTTTACCATGCTGACGTTCGAAGACGACTTCGTCACCCCGGCCACGAGCGCCAAGGTGCAGCCGTCCAGGCCCGAGCCGGGCCGCGCCGCCACAGGCGGCATCCTGTCCTCCGCCTCCTCCCGTCCTGCCCCTGCCGTATCCGCCGACGCCGAGCGCCAGGCCGAGAGCAACGGCTTTCGCCGGGTGCGCATCGAGGACAAGCGGGTCATCAACGCCAACGCCGACGTCAACCAGCTCGTGCCCTTCAAATACAAGTGGGCGTGGGACAAGTACCTCGCCGGCTGCGCGAACCACTGGATGCCGCAGGAAGTGAACATGCAGCGCGACATCGAGCTGTGGAAGAACCCCAACGGCCTCACCGATGACGAGCGCCTGATCGTCAAGCGTAACCTCGGCTTTTTCGTCACCGCCGATTCGCTCGCCGCCAACAACATCGTGCTCGGCACCTACCGCCACATCTCGGCGCCGGAGTGCCGCCAGTACCTGCTGCGCCAGGCGTTCGAGGAGGCGATCCACACCCACGCCTACCAGTACATCGTCGAGAGCCTGGGTCTCGACCAGTCGGAGATCTTCAATGCCTATCACGAGGTCAAGTCGATCCGCGACAAGGACGAGTTCCTGATTCCGTTCATCGACACCCTCACCAATCCGTTGTTCAAGACCGGTACGCCCGAGACGGACCAGCAGCTCCTGAAGAGCCTGATCGTCTTCGCCTGCATCATGGAGGGCCTGTTCTTCTACGTCGGCTTCGTGCAGATCCTGGCGATGGGCCGGCAGAACAAGATGACCGGTGCGTCGGAGCAGTATCAGTACATCCTGCGCGACGAGTCGATGCACTGCAGTTTCGGCATCGACTTGATCAACACCATCAAGCTCGAGAACCCGCATCTTTGGACCAGCGAGTTCAAGGACGAGATCCGTGGCTTGATCAAGAAAGGTGTGGACCTCGAGTACGCTTACGCCGAGGACACCATGCCGCGCGGCGTGTTGGGTTTGAACGCCACCATGTTCAAGGAGTACCTGCGGTTCATCGCCAACCGTCGCTGCCAGCAGATCGGCGTCGACGCGCTGTTCGACAAGGCCGACAACCCGTTCCCGTGGATGGCGGAAATGATCGATCTCAAGAAGGAAAAGAACTTCTTCGAGACTCGCGTCACCGAGTACCAGACCGGCGGCGCGCTCAACTGGGATTAGGCGTCATCAGGCGGGGTGGCCCGCTGACGTGACGGCCTTGCTGGCAGCCTCGGTCCCGGGCGGCGCCAGCGCATCGAGTGGGCTCGCCACGCCCCGGCCGCCGCGCCGGAGCACGTGGGTGTAGATCATGGTGGTGCGAACGTCGCGATGACCGAGGAGCTCCTGCACGGTGCGGATGTCGTAGCCCGCGTTGAGGAGCTGCGTCGCGAACGCGTGGCGCAAGGTGTGCGGCGTCGCCGCCTTTACGAGCCCGGCGTCGCGCACCGCCTGCTTCATCGCCCGCTGAAACGCCTGGTCGGAGAGGTGGTGGCGGCGGACGGCGCCGCTGCGCGGGTCCTGCGAGTGCCCGTAGGCCGGGAAGACGTACTGCCCCCCCCACTCCCGCGCCGCGCCTGGGTACTTGCGCGCCAGGGCGAACGGCAGGCCGACCTCCCCGCGGCCCGCCGCGAGGTCGGCGGCATGCCCGCGCCGTACCCGGGCGAGGTGGAGGCCGAGGGGCTGGGAAAGCCGCCCCGGCAGCATGGTGACGCGGTCCTTCTGCCCCTTGCCATCGCGCACCAGGATCTCGTGCCGCGCAAAGCCCACGTCCTTCACCTGCAGGCGCAGCGCCTCCATGATGCGCATCCCCGTGCCATAGAGCAATGCACCCACCAGCGCGTGCAGGCCGCGCAGGCGCGCGAGCACCCATCCCACCTCCTCCGCCGTGAGCACCACGGGCAGCCGCTGCGGCGCCTTCGCCTGCTCGACCTCGTCGAGCCAGGCAGCCCGGCGCCCAGCACCTCCCGGTAGAGGAACAGCAACGCGGCCTTGGCCTTGTTCTGGGTCGGAGCGGCCACCCCGCCCTCCGCCGCCAAGTGCGTCAGGAATGCCTCGACCTCCGCCGCCCCATAGCAGCCGGGTGGTCCGGCCATGGAAGATCACGTAGCGCCGCACCCAGTCGCAGTAGGCCTGCTCCGTGCGCAGGCTGGGTGTTTGACCCGGATCCGTCGCGGACGCGGGCGAGCAGCGAGCGATCCCTTTCCTCCATCTCCTTAGGCTCCCGCTTCGCAGGGCAACGCACGGATTCTGCGGGGTTCGCGGGGGCGTGCCTATGCGACCAATGGATGATGGATCCCTTCTTTTCCGTCAGCCAGGTGCCTCCGGGTGGGACGCGCTTAGGCTATACAATTTTCGTTAGGGCTCACAATCCGCCACGAGCTGGTCAAGGAGCAGCACCCATGGCGAAGTATCGGAATGCATTGTCCCAATCTCTGGGCAATTTCTTCTTGACCGATGGAGGAATCGAGACCACCTTGATCTTCCTCGATGGTCAGGCCTTAACTTATTTCGCGGCGTTTCACCTGCTCAAGACGCGCAGTGGTGAAGAGAGCCTTAGGAGGTACTTTCGCACCTACGCGGAGTTGGCCCGAACGCACCAGGCAGGTCTAGTGCTCGAAACGGCCACATGGCGGGCAAGTGCGGATTGGGGCGACAGACTCGGATACACCGCTGACGCACTCGCCGAGGCCAACCGGAAGTGTGTTGACCTCTTGGAGGAAGTCCGGGACGAGTACGAAACCCCCGCAACACCCATCGTTATCAGCGGATGCATTGGCCCTCGCGGTGACGGATATGTGCCCACCGATCTGATGTCCGAGGGACAAGCCGAGGACTACCACCGCGTGCAGGTCGATACATTCGCAGACACGGCCGTCGATCTAGTCACGGCCATCACCATGAACTACGCGGCAGAAGCCATTGGCCTAGCTCGTGCAGCCAAGAAGGCGGCACTGCCTGTGGTCATCTCTGTCACGGTCGAGACTGACGGAAGACTCCCGACCGGCCAATCCCTGGGTGATGCGATCAAGCAAATTGACAAAGCTACGTCGGCCTACCCTTCGTACTTCATGATCAATTGCGCACATCCCACTCATTTCAGCGATGTCGTCGACGGGAATGTGGACTGGACAAGCCGCATCCGAGGCCTCCGTGCCAACGCTTCCCTGATGAGCCACGCTGAACTGAACGAGGCACCGGAGCTGGACGCTGGCGACCCTATAGCGCTTGGCCGTGACTATGCCGCGCTGAAGGAACAAAAGCTGAAGTACCTAAACGTGTTCGGCGGTTGCTGCGGTACGGATCATCGTCACGTCCACCAGATCGCATTGGCCTGCTTGCCGCTGTTTCGCAGTCCGCCCTAACCCTGCGCTCAACCGGACGGGCCGGCACGTGCCTTCTTTCTCGCGAGCGTCCGCGCGGCCCGCCGGTGCTGGAACGTTAGGCCTACCGGGGTTGCAGCCCGAACGACGGCCCGTGATAACTGTCCATCCAGCCAGGAGTGGATCGGTCGATGAAAACGTATTCTGCGGTGATTCAACGCGATGCCCGACACCGGGCTGTTTGTCGGCTACGTTCCAGGTTTCCCTGGCGCACACTCGCAGGCGGTGACCCTCGATGAATTGGACGCCAATCTGCGCGAGGTGATATCGATGCTCCTGGAGGACGGGGAACCTGACTTGAGTCGGAGTTCGTTGGAGTTCACACTGTCGCTGTCTCATGAGCTGTGGGAAACGTTCCGGTCCTAAAACCGGCTGAAGTTATTGTAGTTCTCCGCAAGCTCGGTTTTGTCGAAGTGCGGCAGCGTGGGTCGCACAAACAGTCTCGGAGCGCTGATGGCCGCACGACGACTGTGCCGTTCCATGCCGGGCGTGACATTGAGCCCGCTCTTCTCAGACAAATTGCAAAAGATGTTGGCATCACGGTGGCCGAGTTCCTTGAACATCGGTAGGCCTAACCGGGCGTTCGAGCGGAGGCCGATCGGCGTTGCTTCGTTGCTTCAACTCGTTGGCGCTTCTTCAGCGCCGCTCAACGCTGTCGTTAGGCAACGCGGGGCCACGCCGGCGCTAAAATGCGCGCTGAAGGAGGTCGCATGGATAATATCGATGATCTGGAACGTCGTATTGAAGCGCTCTCGACCGAAGACCTAGCGAGCTTCCGGGCCTGGTTTGCCGATTTCGACGCTGATCGTTGGGATCGTCAATTCCAGTGTGACGTCGCATCTGGCAAGCTCGACAGCCTCGCGAAAAGCGCCCGCGAGAGGCACGCTGGCGGTCGCTCGACCAAACTTTGAATTACTACGCTCCCCGGAGTTTTGGACCCGCTACCGCGGTCTACGGGTGGAGATTTCTCCCGCGCCGCTCAACTCGTTCGTTCGGCCGCTAAGCTGAGGCGGAAAGGCGGCGATGGAGGGATAATCGCCGCATGAAGGTGAGTGAAATCCTCCAGCTACTCATGGACGACGGCTGGAGTCGGGTGGCAACGCGAGGTAGCCACCGCCAGTTCAAACATCCGAGCAAGCTCGGTCGTGTGACGGTTCCAGGCAAGGCCAGCGACGAATTGGCTCCGGGCACACTCAATAGCATTCTTAAGCAAGCTGGACTGAAGAAGTGAGGTTGAGCCATGCGATATGCGATCGTGATCGAGAAAACATCGTCGAACTATTCGGCCTATGTTCCCGACCTGCCTGGCTGTATCGCAACGGGCCAGACCGTCGAAGAGGCCGAGCGGGAGATCCGGGAAGCCATAGAATTTCACATCGAGGGACTGCGCGAGGACGGCACCCCAATTCCCACACCGTCCAGTGCAGTCCGTTATGTTGAGATCGCGGCCTAACCGGGCGTTCGAGCGGACGCGGGCCGACGTTGCTTCACCCAGTCGGCGCGTCCGCCGCGCCGCTCAACGTTGTGGTATGGACGGCTTTGGGCGTCATCTCGTAGTGGTTCACGCCGAGCGCGGCGCCAACATGAGGTTGATATCGGCTCGTCTTGCGACGAAGAGGAAACGCTCTGACTATGAAGACTGAATACGACTTTTCCAAGGCAAAGCGGGGCGCCGTGGTCGCACCGGCCCCAGGCAAAACGCGCATTACCATTCGCCTCGATTCGCCTCGATAATGAATTGAGTGGTTCCGCGGACGCGTCAACGCCGCTGGCGGTGGTAACTATCAATCATCAACGACGCCTTGAGGGCATACGTGAATCAGCAAGGGCTGGAGTCGACTCTGCGGAAGGTTATTCAGGAAGAGCTGCGCCGAGCCGCGTGATCATGGCGGCCTTCCATCGAGCGGACGTTCCAAGGCCGCTTTCGCGCCCTTTGGCCCACCGCGCATGTCAAACGTCGAGCGTCAAGGGAGTGAGACGTACGCTTTCAACCCGATGCAGCCTGCTGCGCTGTGGGAAGCGGACGTCCACGGACTGTGCCGAACCGCCAACTCCAACGGTCAGCGTCACCATCCAAGTTGCCCGGACGCAATGACCCGCCCACGGGGGCCGAAACCGCGCTGGGAGGCGTAGTATTGCCGAACGACTATTTGTAGACGAGGTGATTCAGCGATGGACCGGCGGACATTCGTCGTCATAACCGGAGGCGCCCTACTAGGGTTGTCCCCCGAGCCGAAGGCCCAGGTCCAGGTAACGACGCGCCGCATTGGTTTTCTCTCCGCGTTCGCCCGCGCCGACATCGAGGCCTTCCTCGGTCTAATGAGGCCCGAACTGGAAAAACTCGGATGGATCGACGGTCGGAACATAGTGTTCCTGGAGCCGCGAACGACGAGCGGCGACAACGCACGCCTGCCATCCGTGGCAGGTGAACTCGTCGCCCAAGCTCCCGACATGATTCTCGTGCAGACCGTGCCGGCCACTCGTGCCCTGATGCAGGCCACGAAGTCGATACCCATCGTGATGGTCGGCGTGGGCAACCCGGTCGAGCTTGGCATCGTCGCGCATTACCACAAGCCGGGTGGCAATGTCACCGGCTCGAGTTTCATGGCCACCGAATACACGCGCAAGCTGCTGGAGTTCCTCAAGGAGGCGGCCCCTCGGTTGCGCAGCGTCGCCGTGTTTTCTAATCCGAGCAACGAATCCGCTGCTCCGATGGCCAAACAAATGCTGGCCGACGCCGTGGCCTTAGGTATGCAGGCGCAGATCGTCGAGGTATTGAGCAAGGATGACTTCGAGGCCGCGTTCGCAGCCATCCGCGGCGCAAACACGCAATCGATATTGCTTCCGCCGGAGCCGCTGATCCTATCCAAGCGCGAGGCCATCGCGGGCTTTGCGCAGACGCACGCGTTGCCGTTGGCCGTCGTCGGCCCAAGCCGCAACCTTCCGGCGAGCGGTCTGATCGCCTTCGGACCGGCGCGGGACGAATACGCGATACTCGCGGCCAGGTACGTCGACCGAATCTTGAAGGGCGCCAAACCGGGCGACGTTGCCGTCGAGCAAACCACGCGGTTCACTCTCGCGATCAATCTCAAGTCGGCCAAGGCGCTTGGGCTTACGATTCCTCAGACGATGGTGCTGCGTGCGGACGAGGTGATTCAATGATGACTCTCCTTGAAGAGGTCCGACCGGCTCCGGCGGGCCGCGAGCGGCGGCGACCGTCCAACGATCAAATAATGCTTCTCAAGATCGGCTGATTTCCAAGTGTGGATCTTGCAGATGACGTGGAGATTGACGCCCAACCCTGCGCTCAGCCGGACGGGCCGGCACGTGACTTCAACTCAGCCAACATCGGCGCGGCCCGCCGGTTAGCTTGAACGTTGGGCCGCACCAATCCGCCGTCGCGCATTTGTGTCCACCGTGGCGCGCCGCTATCGTCCGTCGTTATGTGCTTCGGGTTCATGCTTTCGCCAACTCTGGCGGGGCTTCCTTGATCCTGTGGCGGTAACGGTGTAGCGTCGCTGTGTCCATTCCGGACACCCGCTCGGAAATGCCACGATGCAGCGAAATGCAGTGCGTGCGCTCGACCTCGCTGACCAGCGGCCTATCCTTGTTGGCGCCGACGAGGTATTCGAGTGACGGACCGTAGATCATTCGTCCACGCGATGGTGGGGAGCGCTCTTGGCGCCGCGCTTCCTGCCGACGCACAGCAGCCGGGGAGAATGTACCGGATCGGTGTCCTTGTGCCAGGCCCACCGCCGGCGGGAGGGGATGGTGGTCAGGGTACAGACCCGTTCATCGAGGGGTTGCGCGAGCTGGGTTATACAGAACGTAAGAATATCGTCATTGAATGGCGATTCGCGGATGGCCGCCTGGAACGACTGTCAGACTTCGCCGCCGAGTTGGTGCGTCTGCCGGTGGATGTCATCGTCGTCGCGGGCCCGAGCCCCCTGCGCGCAGCCATAGAAGCGACAACACGGATTCCGATCGTGATGAGCGCCGCGAGCAGCGATCCGGTCGGCGAAGGTCTGGTGGCAAGTCTGGCGCGACCGGGCGGAAACGTCACTGGATTGACTTTTGCAGTGTCGCCGGAACGCTTCGGCAAGCAACTCGAACTGCTCAAGTCGGCTGCGCCCCACATTGCGCGCATCGCAGTGTGGTGGGATACCGACATACCGACATTCCATCGATCGTGGGCGACGCCGCTCAACACGGCCGCCAGCCAACTCGGCCTGAAGATTCTTCCGCCGGTGCAGGTCCTCGAACCTTCAAGCATCGATGCCGCTTTTTATACCATGAAGCAGCAGCGCGCCGACGCGCTGCTTGTGGTCATTGCCGGTGCGACCCAAAACTACCGCGCGCGCGTTGCCGAGATGGCGGTGCGTAACCGTCTCCCGACCGTCGCGGCGCAAAAATCATTCACCCTGGACGGCGGGCTGATCAGCTACGGGCCGGATTTTGCGGCCATTTACCGGCGCGCTGCAACTTATGTCGACAAGATACTCAAGGGCGCCAACCCCGGTGAACTTCCTATCGAACTCCCGACAAGGTACGAACTGTTCATCAACCTCAAGACAGCCAAGGCGCTCGATCTCACGATTCCGCAGTCGCTACTGTTGCGCGCGGACGAAGTGATCCATTGATCACGCGGCAGTTCCAACGGGAGCGAGATAGGCGCAAGCCGGGTTCTGGCAAATTTCTGCGCGCTGCTCCAAAGTATGGTGGTTGCCGAATTCGCACTTTGATTCCTGGTTGAGAATGGAGTTGACGCCCAACCCTGCGCTCAACCGGACTGGCCGGGACGTGTCTGCAACTTGTCGAGCGTCGGCGCGGCCCGGCCGGTTAGCTTGAACGTTAGGCATCGCCTAGCCACGTCGCGGAGGCACGCATGTCAAACCCAACAGTCTCAGACTCCTGGGAACGCGGCAATCCGTACGAGCAGTACATCGGACGCTGGAGCCGGCAAATCGCACCCTTGTTCCTGTCGTGGCTCGGCATCCCGGCCGCGAAGCGATGGTTGGACCTCGGGTGCGGAACAGGCGCGCTATGCGCAGCCATCGTCGACCAGTGCGCCCCAATCTCGGTCACCGGCGTTGAGCCATCGGGCGGCTTCCTGAAGCTCGCGGCGCAGTCCCTTGCGGGCCGGGTAGAACTTCTCGAGGCCAGCGCCGCTTCAATCCCTCTGGCTGAGGCTTCCGTCGATGTGACTGTGTCGGGCCTGGTTCTGAACTTCGTTCCCGATGTGGCCGCCGCGCTCGCCGAGATGATCCGCGTCACAGTGCCGGGCGGCACGATCGCGGCCTACGTTTGGGACTATGCGGATCGGATGGAACTCATCAAACTCTTCTGGGACGTCGCTTCCGACCTCAACGCCCACGCCAAGAAGCTTCACGAGGGCGCACGATTCCCGCTTTGCAATCCCGATGCCCTGGTCACCCTCTTCGGAAGCTTCGGTCTGCGGGACCCCCAAGCCGTCCCACTTGACCTGCCGACACACTTCAGCAACTTTGAGGAGTACTGGAACCCCTTCCTGGGCGGTCAGGGCCCGGCACCGGCGTATGCGATGTCCCTGCCGGAAGACGCCAGAACTAAGCTCCGCGACCGCCTGCGCATACGCCTGCCCACTGAGCCGAACGGCTCGATCAGGCTCACGGCTCGCGCTTGGGCCATTCGCGCATCCACCGCCAGCAATGCCTAACCCGCTCCATCGAGCGGACGTCCTGCGGCAGGCCGCGCCTGCCTACGGCCGCCGCTCATGTCCGAACGTTAGGCCACCCGAAAGAGGACGTTGCCGTGACCAAAATGACTTCCCGACTCGTGTCCGGCACGCTTCGGCTCGCCGTCATTGCGCTTTCCTGGGTATGCGCGGAGTCATATGCAGCGGGGCCTCGAATCGGCTTTCTTAGCCCCGGCACGCCAGAAAACGCGCAGACGCAGCTTGCAGGCTTGCGTCAAGGACTGCGCGAGCACGGGTACGTAGACGGTATCAGCATCGCCATTGACCCCAGATTCGCCGACTACGAATTCGATCGGCTGCCAGTGCTTGCCAGAGAACTGATCGGTTTGCCGGTTGATGTTTTAGTCACATCTGTTACTCAGGCGTCCATCGCCGCCAAGGACAACACGAAAAAGATTCCGATCGTAATGGTCGGCGTTTCCGACCCGGTCGCCTCGAAGCTCGTATCCAGCCTATCGCATCCCGGCGGGAACGTCACAGGTACATCGGGAATGTTCTCGGAAGGAGCCGGCAAGCGGCTACAACTGTTGAAGGAGGCGGCCCCTGGAATCCAGCGAGTAGCCGTCATTTGGAACCCAACTAACCGTGTTTTCCAGCGACAGATGATTCGAGAAACCGAGGCCGCAGCTCAGCAATTGGGCATCCGGCTGCAACTGTTTGAAGCGCACGATCTAGCGTCCATCGAGCACGTTTTCGCGACTATCGCAAATGAACGCGCTTTGGGATTGAACATACTCCCCGACCCCACGCTCGGCGCCTACGCCCCCAGAATTGCGATCTTGGCGGAAAAGGCGCGAC
>JBDSND010000066.1:0-8859 GCA_039915505.1 Casimicrobiaceae bacterium | reverse complement strand
CGTCGGGCCTCATGCTCGCCACCGAATTCTTCGCCGACAAGGTGCCCGGCCTCGATTCCATCTGGGATGTCGTGCATACGTTCATCCGCATTCCGGCGGGCGCGGCACTCGCGGCAGGTGTGTTCGGCGATGCGCCCGCTGCGGGGACGCTCGCGGCGGCGATCCTCGGTGGCAGTCTTGCCGCGGGCGCGCATTTCACCAAAACCGGTGCGCGGGCGATGATCAACACCTCGCCCGAGCCGTTCTCGAACTGGTCGGCGTCCCTGGGCGAGGATCTCGCCGTGGGGACCGTGCTCTGGCTTGCCTTCACCCATCCGCTCGTGGCGGGGGTGGTGCTCCTGCTGCTAATCGTCCTCATGGTTTGGCTCCTCCCGAAGCTGTGGCGGTTCATCGCCGGCGTCGTCCGACGCATCACCGGGGCCGGACGACCCGGCGACAGCGTCGCTTCGCCGGACCTGCCCAGTCCCGACCGGCTGCCGCCCCCCCGTGTTTGACACCATCCTCATCGCCAACCGCGGTGAGATCGCGTGCCGCGTCGCCCGCACGGCGCGGCGCCTTGGCGTACGCTGTGTCGCGATCTATTCCGACGCCGACGTCGATGCCTTGCACGTCGCCGCCTGTGACGAGGCCTGGCGGGTGGGCCCGCCGCCGGCGCGCGAGAGCTACCTGGACGGTGCCGCGATCATCGCCATCGCCCGGCGTGCCGGCGCGCAGGCGGTCCATCCCGGCTACGGTTTCCTGTCGGAAAACGCCAGCTTCGCCCGCGCCTGTGCCGACGCCGGCATCGTATTCATCGGACCGCCGCCGGCGGCGATTGCCGCCATGGGTTCGAAGTCGGAAGCGAAGCGACTCATGCAGGCCGCCGGGGTCCCGGTCGTGCCCGGCTATCACGGCGACGATCAGGACGACGCGGGCCTCGCCCGGGAGGCCGAGGCGATCGGATTTCCGGTGCTGATCAAGGCCAGCGCCGGAGGGGGTGGCAAGGGCATGCGCGTGGTCGAGCGTGCCGCGGATTTCGCCGCGGCGCTCGGCTCGGCGCGGCGCGAGGCGAAGTCGGGGTTCGGCGACGATCGCGTGTTGTTGGAAAAATACCTGACCGCCCCGCGGCACATCGAGGTGCAGGTCTTTGCCGACTCCCACGGACACGTCGTGCATCTCTTCGAGCGCGACTGCTCGGTGCAGCGCCGCCATCAGAAGGTGCTCGAGGAAGCGCCCGCCCCGGGCATGACGGCTGGGCAGCGCGCCCGCATGGGTGCTGCGGCCGTGGCCGCCGCGCAGGCGATCGGTTATGTCGGTGCGGGCACCGTCGAGTTCATCGCCCCCGATACGTTCGCTGCGGACGGCGCATTTTATTTCATGGAGATGAACACGCGACTGCAGGTCGAGCATCCGGTGACGGAGATGATCACCGGCGTCGATCTCGTCGAGTGGCAGCTGCGGGTGGCGGCCGGCGAGCCGCTTCCCGAGGCACAGTCGGCACTGGCCATTCGCGGTCATGCGATCGAGGCGCGCATTTACGCGGAAGACCCCGCCCGGGAGTTCCTGCCCTCGATCGGTACGATCACGCACTGGCGCGTTCCGGCCGAACACGCGAGCCTGCGCGTCGATACCGGATTCGCGCCAGGCAAGGTGGTGTCTCCGTTCTACGATCCGATGCTCGCCAAGCTCATCGTGCACGCGCCCGACCGTGCCGCGGCGGTTACAAGGCTCGCCGATGCCCTGCGCGGGTGCGAGATCGCGGGTGTCGCGACCAACGTCGCCTTCCTGCGCAGGATCCTCGCGGAAGGCACGTTCGCCCGCGGCGAGGTCGACACCGGTCTCATCGCGCGGCACCTGGAGGCGCTCGTTCCCGTGGCGCGACCCACCCCTGCGGCGGCGCTGATCGCCCTGGGGCTCGCCGAACTGCAGGCTTTGCGCTCGGCCCGCGCGCGCGAAGCCACGAGCCGTGCGGATCCGCATTCGCCATGGGAGCGGGTCGACGGCTGGTGGTTGAACAGCCGCCGGCGCGGTGTGGCGTTCGAGTTCCGCAGCGGGGATGGCGTCGAGCGCGTGCTGCTCGCGCGCGATCGTGACCAGGACGCCGATGTCGATCGCTGGACGGCAAGTTTGCCGGGGCACGGCGAGGTGGCGGTCGTGCTGCTCTCGGTCGAGGCCGAGGAGCTGTCGTTCGCCATCGAGGGTGGGCGTCACCGGGCCACGGTCGTCGCCCGCGGCGAGGGGCGTCATGTGTTCTGCGATGGCGAAGAGTTCCGCCTCACCCGCGTCGATCCCCTCGATCACGCGGGCGAGCACGAAGAGCCGGAAGGTCACTTGCGCGCGCCGATGTCGGGCATGGTGGTCGCCGTGCTGGTCGCGCCGGGCGACGCGGTCAGGCGCGGCGCGGCGCTGATGGTGCTCGAAGCCATGAAGATGGAGCACGCCATCACCGCACCTGGAGCCGGGACGGTCAGTGCCGTCCATTTCGCGGTCGGCGAGCGCGTCCAGGAAGGGGCCGATCTCGTCGATATCGATGTCGATGCGGCCTGACCATTCCGTGCGCCTGCTGCTGCGCACCTCGGCCAAGGACCGCGACGCGTGGCACGAGGCGTTTCGCGAGGCCATGCCGGACGCGCGGATCGCCGTCTGGCCCGACCTGCCCTTCGCGCCCGATTACGTGGTGGCGTGGCGACCTTCCGCCGAGTTCTTTGCGGCATTGCCCCCTTCGTTGCCCCCTCCCAAGGCCATTTTCAATCTTGGTGCCGGGGTCGATGCTCTGCTGGCGCTGCCAACCTTGCCCGATGTACCGGTGATCCGGCTGGAGGACGCCGGCATGGCGGGGCAGATGGCCGAGTACGTGTGCCTCGCGGTGCTCGCTGCGTTCCGGCAGCGGCACGTCTATCGCGCCCAGCAGCGCGCGCGCGTCTGGCAGGCACTGCCGGCGGCGTTTGCCGACGAGTTCCCGGTCGGCATCCTGGGCCTCGGGGTGCTCGGTCGCGCGTGTGCCGAGGCGCTATCCCCCTTTGGATTTCCGTTGTTCGGATGGAGCCGGCAGGAAAAGTCGATCGCGGGCATGACCACCTTGGCGGGTGAGGCCGGCCTCGCGACGCTGCTCCGGCGCGTGCGCATGCTGGTCTGCCTGCTGCCGCTCACGGCTGATACCCGCGGTCTCCTCGACGCACGCCATCTGCAGCAGTTGCCGCGCGGCGCGCATCTTGTCAATGTCGCCCGCGGCGAGTTGGTGGTCGATGCCGACCTCTTGGCGTTGCTCGACGACGGCCATCTCGCAACCGCCGCCCTGGACGTCTTTCACCAGGAGCCTCTGCCCCCGGAGCACCCCTTCTGGCATCATCCCGGTGTGGTGCTCACCCCGCACGTGTCGGCCATTACGCACGTGCGCACGTCTGCCGCCCAGGTCGCCGCCAAAATCCGCCGGCTCGAGGCCGGGGATCCCGTGACGGGCGTCGTCGACCGCGCGCGCGGGTACTGAATCGTATTCAAGAACGCGCATTCAAAACCGCGCACTCAACACCGTCATGGCCACGCCCAGCCAAAGTCCTGCACCGAATCTGCCCAGCCGGGTGCGGTTGGTCGAGGTCGGGCCGCGTGACGGCCTGCAGAACGAGAAGCAGGCGGTGCCGACCGCGATCAAGGTCGGATTGATCGACCGTCTCACCGCAGCCGGCTTCGCGGCTATCGAGGCGACCTCATTCGTGTCCGCCAAGTGGGTGCCGCAGATGAGCGACGCGGCCGAGGTGATGCAGCAGATCGCGCGTAAGGCGGGGGTGCGCTATCCGGTTCTCACCCCGAATCTTAAGGGCTTCGAGGCAGCGATGGCGGCACGTGCCGACGAGGTCGCGGTGTTCGTCGCGGCCTCCGAGACCTTCTCTCGCAAGAACATCAACTGCTCGATTGCTGAGAGCCTCGAGCGTGTGGCGCCGGTCTTCGCGGCGGCGCGCGCGGCCGGCGTCCCGGTGCGCGGCTACATCTCCTGCGTATTGGGCTGTCCGTTCGAAGGGGCCATAGAACCCGCGAGAGTGGCCGAGGTCGCGGCGAGCCTGTTCGAGCAGGGCGCTTATGAGGTCTCGCTCGGTGACACCATCGGCGTCGGCACGGCCGGGCAGACGCGCGCGCTGATCGCGGCGGTGGGCGCGGGCGTGCCGGTGGGTGCCCTCGCCGGGCATTTCCACGATACCTACGGGCAGGCGCTCACCAATGTGTACGCCGCCCTCGAATGCGGCGTCGCCACGTTCGACTGCTCCGTCGCAGGGCTAGGCGGCTGTCCCTACGCCCGCGGCGCAACCGGCAACGTGGCGTCCGAGGACGTGCTGTATCTACTCGATGGTCTTGGTATCGAGACCGGCGTCGATATGACCGCTCTGCGGGCGGCGGGTGCCTACATCAGTGATTTCCTGCAACGCGAGCCTGCGTCCCGCGTCGCGCGGGCGCTGGCGGCGCGTGACAAGACAGCGGCGTCCAGATGACGCCCTCCAACTCCAGATGACGCCCTCCAACTCCAAGATGACGCCCTCCAACTCCAAGATGACGCCCTCCAACTCCAAGATGACGCCCTCCAACTCCACGCTTTCCAACTCCAGAACGCCCTCCAACTCCACGCTTTCCAACTCCAGCTATACATTGCATCTTCCGATGGCGCATTCCGACTCCGACTCCAACTCCAACTCAAGCTTCAACTCCAACCCGGCCAACGCGCCCCGCCAGAGCGTGACCGCCGGCGTGGAGGATGCGGATGTGCCCTCGCCGTGCATCAGTGTCTGTGTGCTCGATCCGGCCACGGGCTGGTGTACCGGGTGCCTGCGAACGATCGACGAGATCGCAAGCTGGAGCACCCTCGACAATATGCGCCGCCGCACCGTGATCGACCAACTACCGTCACGCACCCTCGCGTTGAAGGACCGCCGGCATGGCATCGGTTGACTGGTACTTCGATTTCATCTCGCCCTTCGCCTACCTGCAGAGCGAGCGGCTCGGCGACCTGGGCCCGCAGGTCCAGGTCCGCTATCGGCCGGTGCTGTTCGCCGCACTCCTGGACGCGCACGGCCACAAGGGGCCGGCGGAGATCCCGGCCAAGCGCGCCTTCACCTACCGTTTCTGCGTGTGGCAGGCGCGTGCGCTCGGGATTCCCATCAAGTTCCCACCCGAGCATCCATTCAATCCTCTGCCGTTGCTGCGCCTGGCCATCGCCTGCGACTGCGACCCGGCCGCCGTGCAGCAGATCTTCCATTTCGTGTGGCGAGACGGGCGCCTGCCTGACCTGCCGATCGAATGGGCAGAGCTCGCCAGCACCCTCAACTTGCCGGACGCGCAGGCGCGCATCGCCGCGCCGGAGGTGAAGGAGTCGCTTCGCCGGAACACTGACGAGGCCATCTCGCGAGGGGTGTTCGGCGTACCCACCCTTGCCATCGGTACCGAGATTTTCTGGGGGGCGGATGCCACCGGCATGGCGCGGGATTATATTGCCGCAGGCAATTGCTACGACGATCCGGAGTACGCGCGGGTCGCGAGCCTTCCGGTCGGCGTGAGTCGCGCGGCCGTCAAGACACCGCGACGCTCCTGACCGCGCCCTGCGCAAACAGCGCGCCGATCGCGGTGTCGTCGTAGCCCGCCTCGCGCAGCAGTTCGCGGGTGTGCTCGCCCTGCGCCGGCGCACGCGCTGTGGCATCGAATGGCGCATCGGCGACCCGGAATGGTGGCGCGAACGCGGGTGCCCCCGAGGCGTCGCGCACGATCATGCCGCGGGCGATGAACTGCCGGTCGACGAGCGCCTCGTCGAGGCGCGCCACCGGGCTCACGCAGCAGTCGACGTCGCGGAATAGGTCGATCCAGTGCGTCAGCGGCGCCGCCGCGAAGATGTCCGCGAGGGCGGTGCGGGCGTGCGCGCCCTCGGCTCCGATGGCGTGGCCCAGCGGCTGGAGATCCGGTCGGTCCAGGGTGTCGCACAGCGTGTGCCAGAACTTGTCCTCGAGGGCGCCCACCGCGACATGACGGTTGTCCTGCATTGCGTACACTGCATAGCAGGGCAGTCCTCCGGTGAGCATGTCGGCGCCGCGCGGCGCCACGCGGCCGCGATCGAGCAGCGCTTGCAACGCAAACACGCCATGGGCGAGTACGGCGTCGCTCATCGCGACGTCGATGGCCCGGCCGCGACCGCTGCGCTGGGCGTCGTAGAGCGTGCCGAGGATGGCGATGGCCGGCATCGCCGCGCCGCCGAGGAGATCGGCGATCTGGAGGTTGGCGAGCGCGGGCGGCGAGCCCCGCACGCCGATCTGATCGAGCACGCCGGCGTAGGCGAGGTAGTTGATGTCGTGGCCAGCGGCGTTGGCGCGAGGGCCGTCCTGTCCGTAGCCCGTGATCGACGCCAGCACCACGCGTGGGTTGACCGAGGCGAGCCGCGGGTAGTCGATGCCCAGTGCGGCCACCACCCCAGGCCGGAAGCTCTCCACCACGACGTCGGCGGTGCGCGCGAGGGCGAGAAACGCGGCGCGGCCCGCTTCGTTCTTGAGATCGATGGCGATGCTGCGCTTGCCGCGGTTGATCAGGGTGAAGAACGGCGCGACTGCTCCGGGTGCACCAAGGTCACGCGCGTAGTCGCCGGCCCCCGTGTCCTCGATCTTGACCACATCGGCCCCGAGTTGGGCGAGGTAGGCCGTGCACATCGGCCCCGGCAGGAGCCGCGACAGGTCGAGCACCCGCACGCCTGCGAGCGGCGCCTGGCGAGGTGGGGAAGCGTCCATCGTCGTCACGGCATTGCCCTAAGGATTCGCAGCACGAACATGCCCTGGAGCCCATGCGGTGGGGCGACGAGAACGTGGCTCGAACACCTTGACCGGCAGCGTGCGACGACCTTGGAACATCGCCGGCACCCGCGCGCAGGCGTCGTACGGGCAACGCTGCGGATAGCGTCCCTCATGCGCCGAGCGTACGCCTCGCCTCATGCACCGTCGTCGGGAATGCCGAGATCGCCCTTGATGGTCCGGGCGATCGCCAGGGCCTCGTCGAGGGTCGGCGCGAGGCAGGTCACATGCCCCATCTTGCGTCCACGGCGGGCTTCGCGCTTGCCATAGAGATGCAGCTTCGCCTGCGGATGGCGCAGCACCGCGGTCCACGCCGGCTCGCGCGTGGCGTCGCCGTCGCCGGCGAACCAAATATCGCCGAGCAGATTCAGCATGACGGCGGGCTCGTGCTGTCGCGTATCGCCAAGCGGCAGTCCTGCGAGGACGCGCGCCTGCTGCTCGAACTGTGACGTGACGCACGCGTCGATGGTGTAGTGGCCGCTGTTGTGCGGTCGCGGCGCCATCTCGTTCACCAGGATGGTGTTGTCGCGGGTGACGAACAGCTCGACGCATAGCACACCGCGATAGTCGAGCTGGATCGCAATCTCGGTTGCGATCGTGCGGGCGCGTTCGATCAGCATGGCATTGACCCGCGCCGGGACGATCGACAGGTCGAGAATGCCATGGCGATGACGATTCTCCGCGACCGGCCACGTCGTGGTCGTACCGTCCTCCGCGCGTGCCACGATCACCGAAAGCTCGACGGCGAGATCGACGAAACGCTCGAGGACGCATGGCTGCCCGGCCATGGCCTCGAATGCGGCGGGAACGTCGCCGACGCCTCCAACGCGGACCTGGCCCTTGCCGTCGTAGCCCAGACGTGCGCTCTTGACGATGCCGGGCACGAGACTTGCGTCGACCGATGCCGCAGCTTCGCGGCTGTCGAGCACCTCGTAGGGCGCCACGGCAAAGCCATGATTCACCAAAAACTGCTTCTCCCGGATGCGGTCCTGAGCGATCGCCACGCTGCTCGCATGCGGCGTCACCCGGCCGTGGCGGGCGAGATACTCCAGCGCACGCGCGGGTACGTTCTCGAACTCGGTGGTGGTGCCGGCAACGAGATCGCCGAGGGCTTGCAGCCCGGCCGGATCGAGGTAATCGGCCGCGATGTGCCGGTCGGCGACCGTGCCGGCGGGACTCTCGCTGCCGGGGTCGAGCACGGCGACGCGATAACCGAGGCTCTGCGCTGCCATGCAGAACATCCGACCGAGCTGGCCGCCGCCGAGAAGTCCCAGCCATCCGCCGGGAGGAATGACATCGTGCATCAGCCCGCCGGGCTAGCGCTTGGTGGTATCGGGAGGCACGCGCATGGCGCGCGCTGCGGTGGTCTGTCGCGTGCGGAATGCCGCAAGCTTCCTGGCGAGCGCAGGATCGTCCGCGGCGAGCATGGCGATCGCGAACATCGCCGCATTCGCGGCACCGGCCTCACCGATCGCAAAAGTCGCCACCGGGATGCCTTTCGGCATCTGCACGATCGAGAGCAGCGAGTCCTCGCCGCGCAGGTACTTCGACGGCACTGGCACGCCGAGGATCGGCACCACGGTCTTGGCGGCAAGCATCCCGGGCAGATGCGCGGCCCCGCCCGCGCCGGCGATTACACACCGCAGGCCCCGCGGCAGGGCATCCTCGGCATATTCGAATAGGTCGTCGGGCATGCGATGCGCGGACACCACGCGGGTCTCGTACGCGACCCCGAAGGCGTCGAGCTCCGCGGCCGCGTGCCGCATGATCTCCCAGTCGCTGTCACTGCCCATCACCACGCCGACCTGCGGCGCCGGCTTCTTCTGTGCCATGGTCCCTCCGCATCGAAGTCCGTCCGCGTCATGGTCGTTGGCAGGGCGACGGACGGTGCGGGATTCTAGCGTCCCGGCCCACGCACGACACGGCAATCCGTAAAAATGCCTGCGCTCGTCGGCTCATCATGCGCGCGTGTCCCGTCGTCCGTTGCGTCACATCGGGGGCACGCTCACAATGACGTCATGAATCTGCGCATCGAACCTTTGCAATCGCGATCACGAGCACGCCGGCA